>CAYNRN010000023.1:0-17753 GCA_964399915.1 uncultured Planctomycetales bacterium | reverse complement strand
CTTTTTATCTCCGTGGCGAAATCCGCCATGCTTTGTGGCGGATGACCACGCCCCGTTAATCTTTTTATCTCCGTGGCGAAATCCGCCATGCTTTGTGGCGGATGACCACGCCCCGAAACTTTTACCGTTATCAAAATAGTATAACAAAAATAGCCGGGGTTGGCAATAAATAGAAGTTAACAATTTCAGGAAGAATTGGTGCTTTTGGCAAGGATATCAAACTCAATATTGACTTTGTCAGTTGGGTTTTTGAAGCCGAGGGTAGTATTTTTAAGCGTATGAGGAATTATAGAAATGCTGAGGGCTCCTCGTTTCCTTGCGGCGATAGTAAGGCTTATGCCGTCAACGGCCACTGAGCCCTTTGGCAGGCAATAGCGCAGAAAATCACCGGGTACCGCCACCTCAAAACAGATGCCTCCTGAAGAATTTATCTTCCGGCGGATCATTCCCACACAATCGACATGTCCGGTTACGAAATGCCCGCCCAGCCTGTCACCGAGTTTCAGGCTACGCTCAAGATTAACCTTCTGATTGATCTTTAATCCGGATAAATCCGATGTTTTGAGGGTCTGCGGCATCGCCTCGAAGAAGAACGAATCTTTCCCTATCTTTACCACCGTTACACAGACGCCGTTTACGCAGATACTGTCTCCGATTTTACTATCCTCAATAGCCTTAGCCGCCTTAACCTCAAAAAGCAGATTAGCGCCCTGCCTGATTATTTTTCTCACCTCGCCTAATTCCTCTATTATGCCGGTAAACATGCTATTTAATATAGCCCTCTACGACGATATCTTCTCCCGAACGCCATACCCTTAAGTCTTTTATTCTCACCGCTTTTTCTATCCTGGCTATTCCCCTGCCCATCACCGAACCGATAGCATCCTTGCCGCCGATGATTTTAGGGCTGATAAAAAAGATTACCTTGTCTACCAACCCCTCGTCGAAAAGAGAGCCGATTAATGTCCCGCCGCCCTCAACCAGAATACTGGATATCTCCATCTGCGCAAGCTTTTTCATCATATCCCTTAAATTTACCTGCCCGGATTTTTCCTTAGCCTGTAAAATTTTTGCTTTTGCGGCCAGAATCCTCAAGTTATCCGTCTCCTGCCCTGCCTGGACCGGCAAAGTCGCGATAATAACTTGTTTGGCTCCTGAAAATATATTAGCGTTCGCCTGCGTACTGAGGCGGCTGTCCACTATTACCTTATAGGGCTGCTTTTCGGAAAACCATGCGTCGAGCCGGGGGTTATCCCTTAAAACGGTATTTACCCCGACCATCACCGCGTCGAAACGCGCGCGCATGCGATGGGCGGATATACGGCTGATATCCGAGGTTATCCACTTGGAATCTCCGCTGCGCGTGCCGATCCTGCCGTCTAGAGATTCGGCAACCTTAACCGTAACAAAAGGCATCTTACTAGTGATATATTTTACGAAGCTTTCGTTTAATCTGCTTAACTCCTCCTGCATAAAACCTACGCGTACCTCTATGCCCTGCTGGCGTAAAATTTTTATTCCTCTGCCGTTATTCAGAGGATTAGGATCGATCATACCGATAACAACTCTTTTTACTCCGCTCCTGATGATTTTATCTACGCAGGGAGGGGTCCTTCCGAAATGCGCACACGGCTCAAGCGTGACATAAAGCGTGGCACCCGCGGCTTTAGCCCCGGCCTTATCAAGCACCGCGGATTCCGCGTGGGCAAGGCCGGCTCTTTTATGATACCCTTTTGCCAAAATCCTTCCGCCTTTCACCAGGACCGAACCGACCATGGGATTAGGAGAAGTCATCCCCCTGGCCTTGGCGGCAAGCCTATAGGCAATGCCCATGTAATAATTATGGTCTTTTTTCATTTTAGACGGTTAAACTGCCGGGACTATAGATTCGAACCCCTTGCTGTTTTTAATTTTTCTACTAAGTCATACGGTATCTTACAGGAGCCGAGTTCAGATTTCGGCTTGGCGTCGCCGTGAAAATCAGAACCCCCGGTCAGGAGTAGGTTATTTTGCTGCGCTATTTTAATATATTTATCTCTCTGGGCGCAAGTATGCTCGGGATAATAAACCTCTAATCCCATTACCCCGCATTTGATCAGGCCGCCAATCAGAGAGTCATCCCTTAAAGTAAAGGGATGCGCCAAGACCGGTATCCCTCCAGCACCCCTGATTAATTTTACCGCTTCCTGCGGAAGCAATTTAAAACCCAGTACATAAGCCGGGCAATCATCTCCGATAATCCTGTTAAAAGCCTCTGAAGTGGAACTGACAAACCCCTGGCTGACCAACGCCCTTGCCACGTGCAGCCTGCCGATAGTGCCGTAAACCGCCAGGTCAAAGATCGCCTCGGCTTTAAGCTTTATCCCCATGCCTTTAAGCTTTTCCAGCATCTTATAGATGCGTTCGACGCGCCTTTCTCTAAGCAGGGTCAGGTTTTCATTCAATGCCTTGTTTCGGGAGTCAATAAAATAACCCAGCATATGTACTTCCCTGCCGCAATACTCAGCGGTCATCTCGATACCGGGGATTAATTCTATGCCTGCGCCCTCCGCCGCTGCCATTGCCCTGCCGATGCCGGCAGCCGTATCGTGATCGGCTACCGATATACAGGAAAGCCCGGCTTTCCCGGCCTTCTCAACCAACGCCTCAGGCGTGTAGGTACCGTCCGAAAATAAGGTATGCGTATGCAGATCGGCAAACTTCATCCTTCGGCTCCTTTCATCCGCCTCAGGATGACCCTGAGCATATTCTGGCGAAGGGTCATCTCTTCATATCCTGTTTTACCTTATCAAGAATTGCGTTAATAAATTTACCCGAATCTTCCCCGGAATACTTCTTGGCGAGTTCCACTGCCTCGTTTATCGATACTTTCGGAGGAATATCAGCTCTGTAAATAAGTTCGAAAGAGCCCAGGCGCAGGATATTGCGGTCGACAACCGGCATCCTCTTTACCTGCCAGTTAGCGGCAAAGGCGGATATCTTTTCATCGAGTTCGGATAATTTCTCCGATACCCCCTTCACTAGCTCTTCTGTAAAAATTTTTATACTATCTTCCACGGGATCTTCGCTTTGAAAATCCCAGAAATTAGCCAGACAGGTATCGGCAGGATCCTGCGTGACATCCATGCGGTAGAGTACCTGAATCGCAAATTCGCGTGCCTGTGAACGCTTGCGCATTATATCTTCTTTATCAAATTCGCCATCTCGATCGCCGAAAGCGCAGCATCTTTTCCTTTATTGCCGTCTTTTGTTCCGGAGCGCTCGATCGCCTGTTCTATGGTATCGGCGGTAATCACTCCGAAAATTACCGGTACTCCGCTATCCAGAGATACCTTTGCCGCTCCCTTGGCGACTTCAGAAGCGATAAAATCAAAATGCGGGGTACTGCCGCGAATAACCGTGCCAAGGCAAATCACCGCGTCAAACTTTTTAGAACCCGCCATCTTTGACGCCGCGACCGGAATTTCAAATGCCCCGGGGACCCAAACGACGGTAGCGCTCTCATCCTCGGCGCCGTGCCTGTTTAAGGTATCAAGGCATCCGTTAACCAATTCTTTAGTCAGAAAATCATTGAAACGCGAAGCAATTATGCCAAATTTTTTACCCTTGGCAAGCAGGTTACCTTCGATTACTTTCACCATTTTTTCCTCCTTTAATGAGCAGATAAGTTATAGAGCGAATGCAATGAGCGACATAACTTATAGCGCCCATCGTTTTAGTTGCCTATTCAAGCGTCTGCGAATTAAACCCCGCACCCAGCAATCTTATAACAATGATTCCCGAATGCGTAATTTAAGAGCGCTGATTGCTTGGCCAGATTTTTTTATTCCCCTTTCTCTTTTTCTGGCGTCAGATTCTGCTTTATAAGCTTCATAATAGACGAGTTCTTGTCTTTTCTCTTTGTTATGTTCTGATAAACGGCGATCCAAGTTATTGCTATAGCCGTAATAAAGCCTACCTGTTTTTCTGTTCTTTAATACATATACATAATACATATCTTTGCTGGGTGCGGGGTTAAATTCAGCCACGGCCTTCGGCCTATAGCTTATGTCGCACTTCGTGCTCCATAAGCTATGGCTTCATTTAATGTTCAATTTATGGCCGAATTTCTCCTTTTTGGTCTTTAGATAACCGTAGTTTATCTGATTCGGCTCTATCTCCAGTGGCACCCTCTCAACAACCTTAAGCCCGTAACCTTCAAGTCCGACTATTTTGCGCGGATTATTCGTCAGCAACCGGATATTTTTCAGCCCCAAATCCGCCAAAATCTGCGCTCCGATACCGTAATCCCTAAGGTCGGCTTTATGTCCGAGCGCTTCGTTAGCCTCAACGGTATCCATGCCTTTATCCTGAAGGCAATAAGCGCGTATCTTATCCTCTAAACCGATGCCCCTGCCCTCTTGATTCATATAGAGGATCACGCCCTTTGATTCTTTTGCGATAACCTTCATCGCCAGTTTCAGCTGGTTTCCGCAGTCACAACGTAAAGAACCGAAAACATCCCCGGTCAGGCACTGCGAGTGCACGCGCACTAATACCGGTTGCTGATTAAGATCGCCCATAGTCAAAGCCAGATGCGGCTGCCCGTTAGTTATATCCCGGTATAGAATCATCCTGAAGCTGCCGTACTCCGTAGGCAGATTAGTCTCCGTTCTCCTTTCGATCAATCTTTCGGAACGCCTGCGGTATTCAATCAGGTCGGCGATAGAACAGATTTTTAGATTATGTACTTTTGAAAAGAGCAGCAGTTCATCAAGCCTTGCCATACTTCCGGAATCATTCATGATCTCGCAGATCACCCCTGCCGGATATAGGCCGGAAAGCTTCATCATGTCCACAGCCGCCTCGGTATGTCCTGCCCTTACCAGCACGCCGCCGTTTAAAGCCCGTAAAGGAAAGATATGCCCCGGACGAATAAGGTCCCGGGGCTGCGTAGCCGGGTTTATTAAAACTTCAATGGTCCTGGCCCGGTCAAAAGCGGAAATCCCGGTAGTCGTGCCTTTAGCGGCATCTACGGAAATCGTCCATGCGGTTGAGAAAGGGTCCTTTTTTGCCTGCGACGAGCAGGCATCCGACATCGGGCCAAGCCCAAGCTCTTCCAGGCGCTTCTCTTCCATCGGCACACAGATCAAACCCCTGCCGAATTTAGCCATAAAATTAATATGCTCGGGGCTTGCGTAAGAAGCAGATATGATCAAATCCCCCTCATTCTCCCGCTCCTGGTCATCGACCACGATAACCATTTTACCGCTCTTAAGGTCTTCCAGTATCTCAGGGATACTATTAAATTTCTCCATATAATGCTCCTATAAACAAATTACCCGAAGGCAATCTTCGGGTATGGAGGATAATCTCGCCACACCTCTTGGCGAGCCCGCCACGTTTTGTGGCGGGAATCTTCTCCCATCTGGACTTTACCATCGGCTCCGGAATCTTCCGGATCTGCTGGCGCCTTTACGGCGCGGCTCGCGGGCTTTACCGCCGGTTAGGAATCCCTGCCTCTTAAGCAGGTCACCTTGCCCCGAAGATTAATTGTTAACAGTATAGCATAAAATCACGCCTTGTCAACCGCAAAAAAATGGGTTATAATCTTAGATTATGATAAAGCAAATCATCAGCCGGCTGCAGGGCAAACTGCTGGCGGAAGAAAAGACAATCGCGGTTGCCGAATCCTGCACCGGAGGCACCCTTTCCTCTTACCTTACCTCCTTACCCGGAAGCTCCGCATATTTCATCCTCGGCATCGTAGCCTATAGCAATCAGGCAAAGACAAAGTTATTGAAAGTTCCACCGGGATTAATCTCATCTAAAGGCACCGTATCCAAAGAAGTAGCTGTCGGATTAGCCGTCAACGCACGTAAGATAAGCGGCGCTGATATCGGCATTAGCATCACAGGCATTGCTGGGCCTGCCGGCGGGACCTCCAAGAAACCGCTTGGCACTGTATTTATCGCTATTGCCCGAAAAAATAAAATTTCCTGCCGGAAATTCAAGTTTAGCGGGGGCCGAGTCAATATCAGAAAGAAAGCCGCGCTTACCGCCCTGAAATTACTGCTGACAGCCTAAGTCTGATAACCAACAACTATAATGAGAGCTTTTATCGCCGTCGAATTACCCGCAGAGATCAAATCCGGCCTCACCAGGCTTCAGGAGGAGCTTAAAGCTTCAGCCGCAGACGTAAAATGGGTCAATCCGGAAAATTGCCATCTCACCCTGAAATTTCTTGGGGAAATTAACGAAAAACAAAAAGAAGGGATTATTGGAGCGATTAAAGATACCGCGCAAAATAATAATCCTTTCGCGGCAAGTATCATTAACCTCGGCGCTTTCCCTAAAATGGATTTCCCGCGAATAATCTGGGTGGGCTTAGATAAAGGCGATGACCGTGTCAAAAAGATCGCCGCAGAGCTTGAGGAAAAATTAGAAAAAATAGGCTTCCCGAGAGAAGCCAGAGAATTCTCCTGCCATATCACCATAGGCAGGGTGCGCTCGGGAAAAAACCGCCTGCAACTGGTCAGGATTCTAAAAGATTTATCGGATAAACCGCGGGAGAAATTACCAGAATTTTGTATCGGAAGGATTATTCTTTTTAAAAGTACGCTTACCCCCCAAGGCCCCTTTTACGAAAATGTCAACGAAGCCGCCCTTAAAACCACCTGAAGAATAATATTAGTGTAAATACCGGCTACGATATCATCCGCCATGACACCGATGCCCTGCGGCAGCTCTTCCGCTTTAGAGGCCGGCCAGGCTTTAAAAGCGTCGAGGATGCGGAATAATAAAAATGCCGTTATCACTACCCTGATATCCGCAGGCAGGAACAACAAGGCTATCAGCATGCCGCATACCTCATCAATGACTATACGGCTTGAATCTTTCCTGCCAAAAATTACCTCGGCATCTTTTGCTACGGCAAGGCCGATAAACAGTAGTGCCGATAAAATAACTAAATGAAAGGCCGGATTTGCCCCGCTAAGCCAAAATAACAACAATCCCGCAATACTGCCGAAGGTCCCGGGGATTAAAGGCAGGTATCCTATGAAGAAAAATGTGCTTAAGGTTTTTACTAGGAATCTGCGCGGCATGGCGATATCAGAACCTGGCGATGACTTTGCGGTTCTCCCAGAGGTAGGAAAGCCCGGAATAAAGCGTCAAGGCCACGGTCAAAAGCATCAGAAAGTAGATCCCCTGGCGGAATAACCTCTCCCAGGCGGGGTTCCAGGTGAAAAAGGTGAGCATCACTTCCTTAAATACGATAAATCCCAGAATCACGAATATCACCGCCATCTGGGAGACGGTTTTGTGTTTACCCGCCCTTGCTGCGGATAACACTTTGCCTTTATTTAAGGCAAAGAGCCTCAGCGAGGTAATCAATATTTCCCGAGAAATAATAATCACAAACATCCATGCTTCGATAATCTGCATTTGAACAAATGCCGCAAACGCCGCCAATACCAGGATTTTATCGGCGATCGGATCCATCAGTCTTCCAAAATCAGTAATCATATTATTTTTACTTGCGATTCTGCCGTCAAAAAAGTCGGAAAGCGCGGCGAAAATAAATATTATCAGACTGGCTACCTTTGCCCATAAGCCGTGGACAAGCAGAAAAAACATAAAGACAAAAGTAAGCAGAATCCTCAATAAGGTAAGTTTATTTGCGATATTCACTTAAAACCTTCCTTTCCGATTCCCTTAGCTGATGGAGCCTTATTATACCACAAACTGATATTATAGAAAGCGGGATATTCATCTATGTTCTAGCGCTTCTCCGGCTAGATCATATTCCAGCGTATCGGTAATCCGCGCTTTCACAAAATCGCCGGGATTGAGTTTTCGCTTACTGCGCAAATACACGGTGCCGTCGACTTCAGGGGCGTCATATTCGGTCCTTCCCAAATAAGAACCGCCCTCTTTTTCATCTACCAGGACTTTTAAGGTTTTGCCGATAAATTTACTGTTTACCTCCGAAGAGATCTGTTGTTGAAACGACATAATCTCGTTAAAGCGCTCCTCTTTTACTTTTTGGGGGATCTGCTTATTAAAATTATAAGCAGCCGTGCCTTCTTCGCGGGAATAGATAAAAACACCCAGCCTCTCAAAACGCACATCTTTAATAAAAGAAAGCAATTCCTTGAATTCTTTATCCGTTTCCGAAGGAAACCCCACAATCAAGGAAGTGCGTATAGCTGCGCCTTTAACTTTACTCCTGATGCGCTCAATTACCCCCAGTAACTCATCTTTGGTTGTTTTCCTGCGCATCAGCCTTAAGATACGGTTACTGGCATGCTGTATCGGCAGATCAAGGTATTTACAGACCCGCGCTTCGCTTGAGATAATATCTAGCAGCCTGTCGCTTATGCGGCTGGGATAAAGATATAACAGCCTGATCCAGCCTATTCCTTTTGACGCCTTAATGATTTTCTCAAGTAGTTCGCTTAATTTGAATTTCCGGTACAGGTCAAAACCGTATCCGCTGATATCCTGACCGATGATATTCAGTTCGGAAACCCCCGAACAGGCAAGCTCACTAGCCCTGGCAACTGCCGAATCCATATCAATACTGGCGAATCTTCCCTTAATGGAAGGGATTACGCAAAAACTGCAGTTATTTATGCAGCCCTCGCAGATCTTCAAATAAGCATAGTGCTTGGCGGTGATGCGGTATGAGTCAGGGGAATTATTCAGCGAAACTCTGCCTAAAAATGCGTCTATTTCCGGAAGCTCGCCGGCCAGCTCTTCTTTATAACGCTGCGGCAGGCAACCGTATACTATGATCTTCTTAATCTTTCCGTCTCTTTTAAGCCTGATTAAATCAAGGATGGCATTGATAGATTCTTTTTTAGCGTCTTCTATAAAAGCGCAAGTATTGAGGATGGCGATGTCGGCACGGGGAATATCTACGATGCGGTAACCTTTAAGAGCAAGCCTGCCTAAGATATTCTCGGAATCTACGATGTTGCGCGGGCAACCCAGGCTTAAGATGCCGACCTTGGGGAGAGCTTGCATCAGCGTATTACCAAACCCCCTTCTCTGGTAATTTTGATATCCTTGATTGCCTGGCCTTTACGGCCCAAAGGCGGGATACTTCTTCCGTCAAGCTCAAGCTCCACGGCAGCGGCATTGCCTAAAGACAACTCCATTTTCTCCTTTGCCGTCCAGGTTTCAACCTGGCCTTTCTTAAGTACCGTACGGAAAACCTGCCTGCCGTCTACTTTAAGCACGACCCAGCAGTCACCCTTGGCACGCAGGCTAAGCCGGATCGAGGAAAGGGCGTTTCTATTGGCTGACTTTTGAGCCTGTGCACCTTGACTGACAGGTTGCTGCGCAACCGTTTGCTGTCCGAGTTGTCTTTCCATCTGCGCCTTACGGCGGTTATTCTTTATTCCTGATGAGATAGCTTTTATTGCTGCCGAGACAAAGAAAAGTGCCGCTGCTGCCGCAAGGACAACCAGCAAAGACCTTCTATTAACTTTTATACCCTTAAATACCCCTAACTTAACCAGGCCGCTTTTAAAAAAAGAGGGGAATTTCCATCCGCTTGCCTGTGATTTACTCCCTAAAGAGATATGCGGCTGCAGTGAGGGATCCTTGTAATCGCTGATAAAGTCCTTTGGGTCAACTCCGAGAAAATTACAGTATATTTTTATAAATCCTTTTGTGTATACGGGGCTGACGCCTAAAAGGCTGTCCTCTTCAATCGCCTTCAATATATTCAGGTGCAGTTTAGTCTTTTTGCGCACATCCTCAAGGCTTAAGCCTTTGCTGAGGCGGATATTTTTTAATCTTACCCCTACGGATTCCATCAGACTGCTTCCTTTTCTTTCTGTCCGAGGGTATTTTCGCGCAGCCAGGTGTCTCTATCTACCAGCAGCCGGCGCGGTTTACTTCCTTCAAACGGCCCGACTAAACCCTCCTGCTCCATGGTATCGATGATGCGCGCGGCGCGCGTATAACCCAGCCGCAGGCGCCTCTGCAATATGGATACCGATGCCTGATTGCTCTCAATAATCACCCTTACCGCTTCATCATACATATCGTCTTTTTCTCCGCTTGCCTGCTGTGATTTACTCTGTCCTTTAAGTATCTCCTCGTCATAAATCGGCTCTGCCTGCGCTTTGATAAAGCTGACCACCCTTTCAATCTCTTTATCGCTTACCAGCGACCCCTGAGCGCGCGTTAATTTTGCCTCTCCGGGTTTCAAGAAAAGCATATCTCCCCTGCCTAAAAGCTTATCTGCCCCGTTCATATCTAATACGGTGCGCGAATCTACTTTGGAAGCGACTTTAAACGATATGCGGGCCGGGAAGTTCGCTTTTATCACTCCGGTGATAACATCTACCGAAGGCCTTTGCGTAGCAAGTATCAGATGTATCCCTACTGCGCGCGAGAGCTGCGCTAAGCGCGTAATCGCGCTCTCAATCTGGTCACGGGAAACCATCATCAAATCTGCCAACTCATCAATGATTACTATTATATAGGGGATCTTCTCCTGTTTTTCGTTATAGGCGTCGATATTGCGCGCGCCTACTTTAGCCAGAAGCTGATAACGCTCATCCATCTCGTTGACAACCCAGCCAAGGCCTACGGCTGCTTTCTTGGCATCGGTGATTACCGGGCATAAGAGATGCGGTATACCGTTGAAAGGTGCCAACTCCACCATCTTCGGATCGACCATCAATAACTTCAGTTCGTTAGGGGTGGATCTGAAAAGCATCGATAAGATCAGGCTGTTTACGCAGACAGTTTTCCCTGATCCGGTTGTGCCTGCGATTAACAGGTGCGGCATCTCCCCCAGATCGGCAACTACCGGGTGCCCCGCAATATCCTTACCCAAAGCCATAGTTAACTTTGACTTTTCGCGCTGAAATTCCTGCGCAGCAAAAATTTCCTTCAGATAAACTATGCTGGAATGTGAATTCGGCACCTCTACCCCGACTCTCGCCTTACCGGGGATCGGGGCAACAATCCGCACGGACTGCGCCTTCATCGCCAAAGCAATATCGTCTCCCAAGGCTACGATACGGTTAAGCTTGACTCCCGGCGCAGGTTCCAGCTCATAACGGGTGATTACCGGCCCGCGCTCTATATCCGTGACTTTGACCGAGATATCGAAATCCTGCAGCGTCTCCTCTAAAATCCTGGCGTTTGCTTCCAGGTCTTCCTTGATATGCCTGGCTTCCAGCGGCGGAGGCGATTCGAGAAGGTCCAGAGAAGGAAGCTGGTAGTCTCCGATTTTAATCTCCGGAGTCCTGGTTCTAGATTCTTTAAATTCCTGAGGTTTGCCTTTAATCTGAATGTTCGGCTTCGATAGCTGGGCTAGCGTTGGCTTTGGAGAAATTACGGCGTCCGCCTGGCTGGGTTTTGCGGGCATAACCGGCTGCTGTGTCTTAATGTTCAAACGCCTGGGCTCAATTCTCATCACCCTTGCCTTGTTCTTAAAGTTAAAGACCGGTTTAAAAAGTAAGGAAATCCTGTTATAGGAATTAAGGAGAAGCGAAGAAATCAGGATCTCCGTGACTAAAGCAAGCGATAAAATAATAAAAGTAATAAAAATAATAAAGCCGCCGACCCTGCCGAAGTATGAAGTGATAAAATTAGAACTGATTGCACCCAAGTAACCGGAGATATAAAACCTGATGTATGCGTTGCCGAGATTGAACATCCCGATTAAGGAACCAACCGATACCAGTAATACCACTAATCCGATTACCCTGGGGATGCTTAAATACGGTTTATCATTGCGGAAATACTTGAACCCGAATAACAGTACCAGCGCTGGCAGAATAAAACTGGTCGGCCTGCCGAAGAGAAAAACGATTGCGCCTCCTAAATAAGCTCCGAAGATTCCCAGAAGGTTTCTTGGCGGGATATTGGGGTGGGAAGTATAAAACCTTAGATCCAGGCGGTCAAACCTGATCAGGCTGGCGAGGATCATCAAGCCGCAAGCAATCAGGATTACTCCCTTGATTTCGTTAATCCTTTTTTCTCTCATCTATACATTCGCGGCCCGAAGTCTTTACGTTGAAAGGTAAACATAATTAAACTCCGCTCAGTATTTCGCTTCAGGCCTTAGCCTGGAAGAGCTCATTTCTTTTTACTGCCTTCGGCGGCCTGCTTCCTGCTTAGATTAATTCTGCCCTGCTCGTCGATCCCGATGACTTTAACCGGGAACTCGTCTCCAATCTTGACTACCTCGTCAATATTCTTGACAAACTGGTCCGATAACTCAGAGATATGGACCATCCCGTCTTTAGTCGGGGTTATTTCGCAAAAAGCCCCGAAGGGCATAATCCGCTTTACTTTACCCATATAGATGCGGTTTACCTCAACCTCATCGGTGATAGACTTAATCATCTCGATCGCCGCTTTTGACTTAGAGCTCTCGGTGGCGCCGACAAAAACAGTGCCGTCATCCTGAATATCTACCGTCGCGCCCGTAGCGGCAATAATCTTTTTTATCGTCTTACCGCCGGGGCCGATAAGCTCGCCTATTTTTTCCGTGCTTACCTTAATCACCTCAATGCGCGGCGCATAAGCAGACAATTCCTGCCTGGGGCTGCTTAAAGCCTCCCCCATTTTTCCGAGGATTACCATCCTTGCTTCTCTTGCCTGAAGCAGGGATTTCTTCATCAATTCAAGGCTGATGCCGTCTATTTTTAAATCCATCTGTACCGCGGTGATCCCGCTCTTCGTGCCGGCTACTTTAAAATCCATATCTCCGAAATGATCTTCCAGGCCGGCGATATCGGTAAGAATAACTGCCTTCTCGCCCTCTTTTACCAGGCCTAATGCGATACCGGCTACCGCTTCTTTTATCGGCACACCCGCATCCATCAACGATAACGCTGCGGCACAAACCGTAGCCATACTGGAGGAACCGTTAGATTCCAGGATCTCCGAAACCACCCTGATAGTATAAGGAAATTTTTCTTTGCTCGGCATTACAGCCAAAAGCGCCTTTTCCGCTAATGCCCCGTGGCCGATCTCTCTGCGTCCCGGCCCGCGCACCGGAGCGGTTTCGCCGACGCTAAAAGGCGGAAAACTGTAATGCAGCATGAAAGATTTGTACTTCTCCCCTTCCAGCGCTTCGATCATCTGCTCGTCTTCTCCGGTACCCAGGGTAGTGACTGCAAGGCTCTGTGTCTGGCCGCGGGTAAAAATGCTCGAACCGTGAGTACGCGGCAACACCGACACCTCGCAGGTTATCGGCCTGATATCGTTGAAGCCTCTTGCATCCGGACGCCTGCCCTCCCCGAGGATCATCTGCCTTACCTGCTCAGACTCTATGTCTACCAACGCTGAATTGATATCGCCTGCCAGGTAACCTTCGGGGGTGAGTTTTTCTTGCAGCTCTTTACTCAAGACAGCTACCTGGTCCTCGCGCTCCTCTTTTTTCCCGAGCTTATAGACCTCAGCCAATTTATCCAAGCACAGTGCCCTTATCTTGTCCTTTAACTGCGCGTCTTCTTTTTTGAACTGGGGCTGCGCTTTGGTTGATTTACCAAACTTCCTGGCAAATTCCTCCTGAAAGTTGATTATCTCTTTTAGGCTCCCAAAGCCAAAGTCCACTGCCTGCATATACTCCTCTTCGGTCACCCCTTTTGCCTTGGATTCAAGCATGACGATGCCTTTTTTATTAGCGGTCACGACTAAATCCAGCTCTGACTTTTCCAGCTCTTCGTAACTCGGATTAAGGATAAATTTTCCGTCCACTCTACCTACGCGGCATGAAGCAACCGGACCGTTAAAAGGTATATCGGATACAGATAAAGCTGCCGAGGCGCCGATTACGGAAAATATATCCGGGTCATTCACGCCGTCGCTGGATAAAACAATAGCCATAATCTGGACATCATTCAACATTCCTTTAGGGAATAGCGGGCGGATCGGCCGGTCTATCAGGCGCGCGGTAAGTATCTCGCTCTCAGAAGGCCTGCCTTCCCTCTTAAAGAACCCTCCCGGGATCCTTCCTGCGGCATAGGTCTTCTCCTGATATTCTACCGTAAGAGGAAAAAAGTCTATCCCCTCCCGGATCTGCTGCGACATACAGGCAGTGACCAAGATAACCGTGCCGCCGTACTGCACCGTAACCGAGCCGTTGGCCTGTTTAGCCAGGCCTCCGGAAGCCAAGACAAGATCCTCCCTGCCGAATTTTATTTTCAAAACGTTCTTTTGCATAATTACCTTTCTTCTAGAATTATGGGGAAATAAGCCGAAGACTTACTTGCGTAAATTGAGTTTATTAATTATCTCTTCGTATTTCTTAGCGTCTTTCTTCTTGAGATAATTAAGGAACCTGCGGCGTCTGCCTACCAGCGCCAGCAATCCGCGCCGGGAATGGAAATCCTTCTTATGGGCTTTGAAATGGCCCCCCAAGGAATTAATCCTCTCAGTGATAAGCGCAATCTGCACTTCCGCCGAACCGGTATCTCTGGCATGCACCTTAAATCCGTCAATAATCTTTTGTTTATCTTCTTTAACTAAAACCAAAATCTTCACCTCCCTCAAAATACAGGCCTATATTATACCTAAATTATCCGGGCAAGTCAATATCTTCGATTCTTGGCCTTATGCTGCTTATTTTAAATCTTCGTCAAATACCTCAGGCGCCGTAGTCTCTGTTTCATTTTCGCGCGGAGTAGCGAGTTCCGGCCCCTTTATTGCATAACGCGAGCATCCTAATAAAGAGAATACTACCAACGAAAATAATAAATAACGCTTCATCAACGCCTCCTGTTTATGGTACAAGTATTTTAACCGCAAAAAGGCGAGATTACAACTAAAATCTCCTGCCCTAAAATCAGCGCACTTGCGCGCGCGGGCAAATCTGGCTATAAGCGCAATATTTACACGCCATGTATGCCGGCTTGGCCTCAAAATTATTCCCGCGGATACCGCAGGAAACCTCTCTGATATCCTCCGCGGCTTCTGCAAGCTCATCATCACCAACCTCTATACCGGCAAGCACCCCCGACTCAAGAAAATAAAGTTCAATCCGCGCGGGAAGTTCTTTAAAAATATGCTGATAAGCCAACGCGTAAATCTTAAGCTGCTTGCTCTCTTTGACCCGTTTATGGGCGTCTTTAAGATTATCAATCTGGGATGTCTTAAAGTCGACTATTACCGCGCCTTCCGGGCGTTTATCAACACGGTCGAAACGCCCGGTAATCTTATTATTTTCGAAGATAAAGGAAAAATCCTTTTCTATGAGGTGCGGCTTAAAAGAGCTTTTTTCCTCTTCGCAGAAGAACCTGGCCAATGCCTCTTCCCCTACCTTTAGACGCTCTTCCTGGTGTTTTCGGTCAAGGAACCCCTGAGGGTCAAAAGCCGTCCGGAATGACTCAAGCAGGTCAGCGCAGAAAAACCGGCCGCCTTTAGCCTTAGCCTGAAAATATTTACTTACCGCCTCATGCATCGCCCTTCCGTAAATGACCGTGTGATGTTCCATGATCGGTACGTGCAGAATATGCACATACTTATACTTCAAGGGGCAGGTCAGGTAGTCGTCTATCTGATAGGCGGTAAGGTGCACAGGCCTAAGCGTGCCGTTTCGCTCAGGCACAACTTTGGGCTTTTTTGCGGACGGCGCAAAACGTTCAATCGCTTCAACCGCGCTTGCCTTCTCTCCCCGCTGTTTCCCGGAATCTTCCGAGAGCGCCTCAGAGATAAATCTGCTGGGCCTTCTCAAGCGCGAACCTCCGTAATCCGCGGCAGAGGTAAAATAAAGTTCGTCCTTTGCCCTGGTCATTCCGACATAAAAAAGGCGGCGCTCTTCCTGCAGATGAAAATCACCTGAAGGCAAAACCTCCTTAATCAGCTCATCGGGTAATTCAATCTGCTGTCTTCTATGCGGCCAGGGGAAACGGCCATGGATAAGGCCGACCATAAAAACTACCCTGAATTCCAGGCCCTTGGCTTTATGTATGGTCAAAACATTGACGGCATCGCTGTCTAAATCGGCTTCTGCGGTTGCCGGATCGTCTCCGGATTCAATCAGCAGGTCCAGATGTTTGACAAAATTAATTACATAATCTTCTCTTGCTACCAGCCCGAAATCCCTGACGATGTTGAAAAATCTCGCCAGGTTCTGTATTTTATCTTCGTTCTCCAGACTCTGCTGGTGGGTTAGCCGCTTAAGATATCCCGTATCGCTTAAAAAAGCATAAAGCAGCCTACCCGAGGATTCCGCGCGGGAAGCGTTAGTGAATTTCTCCAGGTCTGCCAATACGGCACTAACCTTTTCCCTTGTTCCATCGCTTATCCCGGAAAATTCCGCGCCAGCCTCTAATTCTTTGAATACAAGATATAGAGGTTTATTCCTGCGCCGGCTGTGATGAGAGAGGATACTTAATTCTACCGGGTCCACGGCGTAAATTTCCGAGCTCGCCAGGTAATAGAGGCTCATCGAATCTAAGGGATTAGCCGTAACCCTCAGGAAATTTATGCAAAGCTTTACTTCTTCTCTGGCATAGAGCCCGACATTGCCGCTGAACTGCCAGGGGATATTCTGCATATTCAGCGATTGCAGGAAGGCCTGCGCGTCGGAATTAGAGCGCACCAGGATTGCGAAATCGCTGAACTTAAACCCGCGCTTATCCACTTTCTCTTTAATCATCTTTGCTACCCGGTCTGATTCGGTGGAGCTGGCATCAAAAGAGAGATTACACACAGGCAAGCCGCCTTTTTTTAAACTTACCAGATGTTTATCAATGCCCGCCTTTACCTCAAAGCGCTCGGGGTTATTATTCTGAATCAGGCGGTAGGCGCTGTCAAGGATCGCCTGAGATGACCGGTAATTCTGAATGATACTTACTTTAGCGGCCTGAGGGAAATCCCTGATGAAGCTTAAGAGATTTGAATAGGCTGCACCGCGGAAGCGATAGATACACTGGTCATCGTCTCCGGTGACGGTGATATTGCCTGAGGCCCCGGCCAGTAATTTTACCAGCTGATACTGGGCAAAGTTTGTGTCCTGGAACTCATCTACGAGGATAAACTTAAACTGCTGCTGATAATTTTTTAATACCAGCGGGTGTTCCCTCAAAAGCTGCAGGGCAAGATAAAACTGATTCCCGAAATCAATCAGGCTAAAACGGCCTAATAACTGCTGGTATTTTTCATAGGCCAGGGCTATCTCCATCTGCTGTCTTGCTGATTCGTTAAGGCTTAAATCCCGGGGGTTTTCTTTTGCCTTGATGGTTAAATCCTGCGCAAAGTCAAGGTACTCTTTAGGCGAAATATCCTCGTCTTTCGCCCGGCTGAACAAAGATATCATCGCCTCGATAAAACGCGTTGGCTCAGCCAGCGGCCGGTAATAGGAAAGTTCGAATTCAAAGAGGTGTTCGCGGAAAAATACCGCGGCCTCAGGCTGGGTAAGCACTTTAAAATCCTGGTTTAATCCGGCGGTAATGGCATTTTCCCGCAGGACACGGTCGCCGAAGGCATGGAATGTAGATATCCAGATATCCGTATAACCGTAAGGTACAAGAATATCCACGCGCTCCTGCATCTCTACTGCGGCTTTATCGGTAAAGGTGAGGGCTAAGATTTCATTGGTCTTGGCAAGCCCCTGCGAGATAAGCCAGGCAATCCGGCGGGTAATCACCGTGGTCTTGCCGGTTCCGGCTCCGGCAATAATCAACAGCGGGCCCTGACGGTGCGTCACCGCCTCCAGTTGCTCTCTATTCAATCCTTCAAGGATTTTTTCCATAATTATAGATTTAACTTTATGCCCCTGTCAATGTTGCTCG
>CAYNRN010000022.1:0-18003 GCA_964399915.1 uncultured Planctomycetales bacterium | reverse complement strand
GGGGCTGTAGCTCAGCTGGGAGAGCACTTGCATGGCATGCAAGGGGTCAGGGGTTCAATCCCCCTCAGCTCCACCAAAACTTAATTTATACGCCTTGAAAAAATCTCACCGAAAAATCCCTGCTATACGTAAAAATCAAACTGAAAACTACCGCCTGCTTCAGGATTTAATGGACCATGTCCCTGATGTCATCTATTTTAAGGACTTAAAAGGACGCTTGCTTTTGGTCAATAAAGCGCATGCCAAAGGCTTAGGCCTTAGGCCTGAGCAGGTCGCCGGTAAAAGCGATTTTGACTTCTTTCCTGAAGAGCGCGCCGAGATGATGGCAAAAGATGACCAGAGGGTATTTAAGAGCGGTAAGCCAATCATCGATAAGATAGAACGCGCCACACGCGCCGACGGTATAGATAATTATGTCTCCACCACCAAAATTCCCCGCTTCGACGCAAAAGGCCGGGTAATCGGCCTAATCGGGATTACCCGCGATATTACCAAGAGGATGCAGATAGCACGCGTCAGTGAAGAGGAGAAGGTACTGAAGAAAAGGCTGGAATCTCTTGAAGAGCTAAACAGGTTGAAATCGGAATTTATCTCCGTGGTATCCCATGAGTTACGCACACCGCTAGCCATTGTAAAAGAAGGCGTCAATCTTATATACGAAGGTTTAGCAGGAGGAATTTCAGAAAAACAAAAGAAGCTCTTATCGCAGGCAAGGGAAAATATTGAACGCCTTAAAAAATTGATCGACGATCTTTTAGACCTTTCACGCATTGAAGCCGGCAGGGTTAAACTGAGCTACTCTTTAGTTAACCTGAGCGATTTGCTTAGAAACTCAGCTGAATTTTTCCAGAAACAAGCCCGCGACAAAGAGATTACCCTTAAATACGATCTTCCCCGGGAAAGAATAAACATTTTTCTTGACGGAGAACGCATAAATCAGGTTGTCTCGAATCTTATCAGTAATGCAATCAAATTTACCGAAGAAGGCGGCAGGGTTACGGTAGAATTGCAGGCCTTAGAAAATAAAATAAGGATAGGGGTTATCGATACGGGCATCGGTATTGCTAAACATGATATCCCCAAATTATTCAGCCGCTTTACTCAGCTTTCCAAAGATACCGGCACAGCCAGGAAGGGTATGGGCCTTGGCCTGTCAATTGCCAAGGAACTCGTTGAATTACACGGCGGAGAAATCTGGGCGGAATCAAAGCCGGGAGTCGGAAGTAAATTTTATTTTACCATCCCCCGTTATTACAGTATCAGGGTTTTGGATGAGTTTGTCAGGCGCAAGGTCAATGAACTGCTGACGCAGGGTTTAAAAATGCACCTTATAAATTTCCTCTTCATTGATTACAAAGAGTTTGTACGGCATCTGAAGGTTAAGCCCACTGATTTATTTTCTGCCTTACGTGCAATTATAGAAGCGGCTTTGGGAAAATTGTTGCCTAAGCCAGAAAGGCGCAGGCCATATATCCATACCGATGCCTCAAAGGGTGAATGCAGCATAATCCTGCCAGAGATAACGGAGAAATCTGCGCTGAAGGTATGCGCTTTATTGAAGGCAGGGCTCGATAGATACCTGACAAACAATAAGTTCGCTAACGCATTTATTGCCATGGGGCTTTTGTCTTATACGCACAAGATCCGTTTGAAAGAGCGGGCACGCATTCCGGCCAGGGTTTTTGTCAAGGAGATGTATGTTGGCTCTGAAATGCGGAAGCACAGGAGGATAAACTATAAAGCAACCGTAGAAATTATTTGCGGCAATAAACAAGAGGAATCCCGTACTATAGATATTTCCGAAGGAGGGATATGCTTTTCCGCTAAGTGCCCGTTAAAAACAGACGCGGTGATCAAGACGAAGCTAAAAATAGCCAAAGATAAGATTCTGCATTTAAAAGGCCGTGTTGCCTGGGTCAGGGAAGAACAAAAGGATTTTTACAGAATGGGCTTACAGTTCTTAAGCGTTAATCCAAAAACTAAAAAAGCCCTTTCACGGTTCATCAGGGCAATAAGCAGGGCGAGGTCGGGATAATCAAAAAAGGAGTTATCATGTCTAAAAAAAGAATACTTATAGTGGAAGACGAAGCGGCCCTTGTGGATATGCTAAAGTTGCGGCTTGAGGCTTCAGGCTACGCAACCTTAACCGCTTACGACGGCATAGAGGCATTGGCTAAGGCAAAGAAAGAAAAGCCGGATTTAATTATTTTGGATTTAATGCTTCCCAAAATAGATGGATATAAAGTCTGCCGTATGCTAAAATTTGACGAGAAATATAAGAATATCCCCATAATTATATTTACCGCCCGCGCGCAGGAATCGGATAAAAAGATAGGCAAGGATGTCGGTGCGGATGCCTATATTACCAAGCCCTTTGAACCGCAGACCTTGTTGACTAAAATAAAGGAACTCCTTGAGGGCAAATAAGATGGCTAAACAGACAAACATCGATTTACTGGTTGAGAAAGGCATAATCACCCAGGAGCAGCTCTCCCGCGCTAAGGATGAGGTAAACAGGACCGGGATGCCGGTTGAGAAGGCGTTAGAGAAGCTTGGGTTTATTTCGGCGGTAGATATCGCGCAGGTAGTTGCCGAGTCGATGGGGGTCCCCTTTATTGACTTGAGCGAATATATCATTGACCCGGAAGTAGTAAAGTTGATACCCGAATCAACGGCAAAGAAATACCTTGTTGTGCCGCTCTTTAAAATCGGGGACAGCCTGACTGCGGCAATGGCTAACCCGCAGGATATTCTCGCCCTTGATGAGATCAGGATGAAGAGTAAGGTTTCTACGGTAGAGCCGGTGCTCTCGACTATGGAGATGATTCAGAGGGCGATAGACCAGTATTACGGCGCCTTAGGCAGCGCCAAAGAGTTGATGAAAGACCTGACGCCCGAAAAACTTCAGGCAAGTATTAAATCCGGCAGGACTGATGCTGCGTTTGCCGAAGAGGCGCCGGTGATTAAACTGGCGAATTTATTGATTATGCAGGCGGTTAAAGACCGGGCTTCGGATATCCATATTGAACCTGCGCCGGATAAGGTTTTAATCCGTTATAGGGTTGATGGTATATTGCATGAGGTTCAGCAGGCCCCTAAACACCTGCAGAACGCTTTGACTTCGCGCATTAAAGTAATGGCAAGGATGGATATCGCGGAAACCCGCAATCCCCAGGATGGCCGTATCCAGCTGAAGATGGAGAGTAAAAATCTGGACCTGAGGGTTTCCTCGTTTCCCACGGTAAACGGCGAAAATCTGGTGTTGAGGATTCTTGATAAAACTTCAGTGCTTCTGGGCTTAGCAGAGCTCGGATTTTCACAGGAGGACCTGAAGGGGTTTGATAAGTTAATCAGAAGGCCTAACGGGATAATTCTGGTTACCGGGCCTACCGGTTCGGGAAAGACTACTACCCTTTATGCGGCGCTGGCTGCGATTAATACAGTTGAAAAGAATATTATCACTATAGAAGACCCGGTGGAATACGAGATCCCCTTAATCCGCCAGACCCAGGTTAATGTCAAGGCAGGCCTTACCTTTGCCTCGGGCCTGCGCAGTATTTTAAGGCAGGACCCGGATATCATTATGGTCGGTGAAATCCGCGATAAAGAGACCGCTGAAATCGCTATACAGGCGTCGCTTACCGGGCATCTGGTTCTCTCTACTCTGCATACCAATGATGCTGCCGGATCTCTGACGCGCCTGATCGACATGGGGATTGAGCCGTTTTTAATTGCCAGCTCGGTAATCGGCATCCTTGCGCAGAGACTGGTGCGGGTTATCTGCCCGAAATGCAAGGAGGAATACGATCCGCCGCAGGAAATACTTAAGAGTTTTAATCCCCCGGGGCAGATAAAATTTTACCGGGGGAGAGGCTGCAATCATTGTAAATCTACCGGCTTTACCGGGCGCATAGGGATCTTTGAATTGCTCCTGATAGATGAAGAGATAAAGGGGATGGTAACTGCCAAGAAGCCGGCGAATGAAATCCGCAAGAAGGCAATAGAAAAAGGGATGCGCGTTTTGACGGATGACGGAATAGAAAAAGTGAAAAAGGGCACCACCAGCATTGATGAGCTTTTAAGGGTAACCGAAGAGGTTTGAGGGGGAGGATAGAGAGAGTTTATGCCGAATTTCAAATACCAGGCGCGCGATAAATTTTCTAAAGCGGTTTCCGGAGTAATCCAGGCGCACGATAGTAATGCCGCAGCCAGGAAACTGCAGGAGATGGGTTATGTGCCGATATCAATAAACGAAACCCATCAAATCAGCGCCGGAAACATCCTTGAAAATTTCAAACGCGTCAGATTACAGGATATCAACGCTTTTACCCGCCAGCTTTATTCTCTGCAGAAAGCAGGCCTGCCTTTACTCTCGAGCCTGGAATCAATAGCGCAGGAAACTAAAAATAAATATTTTAAGGCAGCGATAGAAGATATCGCGCGCAATATCCGCGGAGGCATAAGTTTTTCCGCGGCCTTAAAGAGTTATCCTAAGATTTTCGATGAAATCTATTCGAATATGATCAGGGTTGCTGAGACCGGCGGTAATCTGGTTGAAATCTTAGGGCGGCTTAATGCGCTGATTGAACAGGATATCGATACCCGCTCGCGTATAAAAGCAGCCACGCGTTATCCGATGCTGGCGTTCTTTGCTCTTTGCGTCGGTTTCCTGGTAGTGATTACTTTTGTTATCCCGCGTTTCTCTGCGATTTACGGGCAGTTTAACGCCGTCCTGCCGCTTCCCACAAGAATCCTGATTTTTATCAGTGTAGTGGTGCGTAGGTATTGGTACCTGATGATAATCGTTATCGCAGCCGCCGTATTTACTTTTAACAAACTGATTAATTCCAAGACCGGCAGGCCGGTTTGGGATGGCCTTAAATTGAAGGCCCCGGTAATCGGGCCCTTGCTGACGATGATGATTATGGCGCGTTTTTCCAGAGTTACCGCGTTGATGATGAAAAGCGGCGTGCCGATATTGGAAATCCTTGATCTGGTTTCAGTCTCATGCGGTAATGTCGTTATCGCCCGCGCAATCATCCATATTAAGGAGAGCGTGAACCAGGGCCGGGGCATGTCTGAGCCGATGAAGGTGAGCAGTATTTTCCCGGAGACAGTATGCCAGATGGTTTCTGTAGGAGAGCAGACCGGCAGGATTGATGAGTTGCTGATGAGTGTAGCGGATTATTACGATACCGAATCAGGATACATCATCAAAAATCTTACTACCTATATCGAGCCGGTATTGATTTTAGCTTTAGGTGCTATGGTTTTGGTAATGGCGCTGGCGATCTTTCTGCCGATGTGGAACCTGATTAAGGTATTCAGGGCATGAGCAGGCAGGCCCTGACACTCTTTGAGTTGATAATAGTGATTACCGTTATTTTTATCCTGGCGGGTTTCTTTGCTTTTTCCATGCGTAATACTTTGATAATTGCCAGGGAAGAAGCCTTGCGCAGCGAACTGGCTAATCTGCGGATGTCCCTGGAGTACTTCAGGATTATAAACAGCAGGTTTCCCGGCAGCCTTGATGAGCTTTCCACTAATGGCTTGACAGGGGCAGGGTTTGATAGTAGTATAACCTCAAGTAATTTTCTTAACCTTTCGCGCAAAGATAAGGAAGGATTCTTGGTTGACCCTTTTATGCACAGATATGCATACGATAACAAGAAAGGGGTTATCATTTCTCAGACCGAGAGATATAAAAACTGGTAAGAAAAGGAGGGGGTAGATGTTTTTAAGAAGTAGAAAAGGTTTTACACTGATAGAACTGGTAATGGTAATTGTCATCTTAGGCATTCTTGCCGCAGTCGCCCTGCCGACATTCTTTAACCTTCAGGATGAAGCAAAGAAGTCGGCGGTAAAAGGGTCATTGGGCGGATTACGCAGCGGTATTGCGGTTTGGTATGCTAAGACCGCTACTTCTGGAGCTGCCAGTTTTCCCACGTTGGCGGATTTAGAATCAAGCCCCGGCGGGCCGCTGCAGTTTGGCGTTCCGGCAAACCCTTATACAAATTCTACGGATGTAGTAGCCGGGACATCTGAAACAATTAATAGCGCAGCCGGTTGGATTTATAATCAGACCACCGGCCAGATTTGGAGTTCAGCAGCCGAAACGCAGGGTTCAGGGTATTAATTATCCTTTAAGAAGAAGGCCGGCTTTTTATCTTCAAAAGATAGAAGGCCGGCCTTTTTAGTGTGGAGCGTGGAGTATGGAGTATGGAGTATCCGGCAAGAGACTGCCTGATTATGCCCTGATTATCCTATTGGCAGTGATAAGTTTCGGGGCTTACTTCAATTCCCTGCAGGGGGAGTTTTTAATTGATGATTATCAGGCGATATTGCATGATCCTCGCGCCCATGGGCTAAAGGCGTTTTTCAAAGAAGGTTTTAGTTTATCCTTAGGCAACCCCGGGCTCTGGGATTTATCCCATGCTTTGATCTGGCATTTCTCCGCGGAAAACCCCTTTTATTACCATCTCTGGAATGTTTTGTTGCATGTACTATGCACAGCCTGCTTATTTTTATTATGCCAGGCATTATTTTCCGATAAAGCGCTTTCTTTCCTCTCCGGGGTTATCTTCGCGCTCCACCCGATACATACCGAAGCGGTAAGCTGGATATCCGGCGGCCATTACATTTTTTCCGGGCTCTTCTTCCTGCTTTCCTTCATCTTCTACATAAAGTCTGCCAGGGCTTATCTTTATCTTATATTAGTGGCAGTATTCTTTGGCCTTTGCGCCTTATCCGGGAACTCCGCGGTCAGCCTGCCCGCATTATTTTTGGCCTATGAGGTTTTTTTCCGGCCGAAGGGAGAAGACAAAACTTTTCGCGTCAGGATTCTCTTGCTTGTTTGCCTTGTGCTGATAGCAATAATTTTCCTTTCATTTTTTTTCATCCAGAGAAATATGCTTACCCGCAGTATTTTTTATTTCCGCGGCCCGGCTTATATCATTGTCGTTACAAAAGCTTTTCTTTACTACCTGAAGATTTTATACCTTCCGCTCGCGCGGGGGCTTTACCATCCTTTTGCCTATGATACGATGCAAACCGGCAGGATTACACCGGCTTTTTTTGTATCTCTAGGGGCGCTTGCCCTGATCATCCTTACATTTTTCAAGAGCCTTCGAAAATCAAAACCGCTGGCTTTTGCCATCGCTCTCTTTTTTACCGCTTACCTTCCTTATTCTAATATTATCCCGGTGTGCAATATTATCTCTGAGCGTTACATGTACCTGCCATCGGCCGGTTTTTCAATAGCGATCGCTTTTTTATTCCTGAAGGCCTGGGGGCTGATTAATAAATCTGTTTACCGGCTCAGGTTACTGCGCGCTTTGGCAATCGCGGCAATCACGCTTTATCTGGGGTCTTATGCGGCGATTACATTAAAGCATAATTATGATTACCGCAACCTGGTGAGGTACTGGCAGACCAATATCGAGAATTTTCCGCGCGGGTATATGGCATATAATAATTTAGCCGGGACTTTTTATGAAATGGGCAATAAGCAGCAGGCGATTACCTATTGCTGGGTCACCTTGATGATTAACCCCGCGCAGCCCCATGTCTGGTATAACTTAGGCAACGTCTACCGGGACTCATCGCAATATGATTTAAGCAGGATGTGTTATCAGGAGGCGGTTAAGACAGACGCTTCTTTTACGCCGGCGCACAAGGCGCTGGGCGAATTAAATAAGGTTAACAGGAAAAAAGATAAAAGATAAAATTTATTTTTGTACATGTTATAATAGGTTCATGCTGCGCCGAAAAGGGTTTACCCTGATAGAAGCAATAATCGCGATTTTAATATCCGGTATCTTATCGGCTATCGCGGTTTTGACATTACCGAATACGGCCGGGATGAGTTTAGATATGGCGGCAAGGAGAGTCCAGTCGGATATAAGGTACATACAGTCGCTGGCAGTAAGCACCCAGCGTTGGACAGGCATCACTTTCAGCGCGGCATCCGATAACTATGCGCTTTATAGCGACGGGCTGGATGACGGCGTAAGCGATCCCTCGGGCTGGGCAATAATTTCTGACCCGTTGACAAGAGGTAATTATATCATTCAGCTAAACAGCGGGGAATTCGCAGGTATAGATTTGAATACGGTTTATTTCAACGGAGATGATAATTCCTTAGTCTTTGACCGCTGGGGGAATCCTTATTCCTATACCGGCTCAGGCGCCCCGGTTGCTTTAAATAACCCCGCAGGAGTAAGGCTTACCTCTGCTTCAGGCACGATTGATCTGGTGGTAGAGCGGGGGACCGGAAGGGTTTATACTCAATGACGAGATTCTTTCACGGATATCATGGCAAGCGCCTAAAGCGCGGCTTCACGCTCATTGAATTAATCATGGCCGTTATTATCAGCGCGGTTATATTGATACCGGTTTCCGCGGTTGTGATAGAGTCTCTGCTCAATACAATTCACCCGGAATATTTTACTATCGCCTCTTTTTTATTGGAGAGGGAGATAGAGCGCGTAAGCAGCCTGAGGTTTAGCGAAGTCGCCGATGAAGGGCCTATCAGCTACAGCGGTAATTTCAGCAGTTATGCATATCAGGTGAGTTTTTATTACGTTAACGCCGGCAGCCTGAACACGCAGGTTGCCGGGCCCACTGATTACAAGCGGGTGACGGTTACTATCTCCCGGGCCGGATTCCCCTCCGTGTCAGCCGTTACTCTGGCTACGGATAATTAATCTCTTTTGGAACGACAGGCAGAATGAAAAAGGGCAAAAACGGGTTCACCATAATCGAATTAGTGATGGTGATAGTGATTTTGGCGTTGATCGCAGGCATCGGCATAACCATAGCTATGCAGCTGGCTGAATCCTTCCAATACTCGCTATTTAGAAAAGGCATTTCCGGGGGCGCGGATGCGGCTTTAGTCAGGATGAGCAGAGAAATCCGCAGGATAAAGGACTCTGCCAGCGTGACTACGGCCAATAGCACTTCATACGGTTTTGTAGATATTGACGGCAATACCCGGCAGTTTACGCTCAACGGCACTAACCTGGAGCGTAACGACGGGACCAATACCGATATCCTGTTGCCGGATATCTCGGCGTTTGTTTTCACTTATTTAGACGGCAGCCTCAGCCCGATTGCTACGCCGCTGGTTAGCCCTAATGCCACGGATATAAGGTTTGTGCAGGTGGACACAACGGTTTCCTCAGGAGGCAATACGATAAATTATAGCCAGCGGATCAGGCTGCACAGGCTTAACAGCCTTTCGGATTTTTTCCCCTGATACCTTAAAAAAGATGGATAAGAAGGCGGCCGCGTTAATCTTGGTGATCTTCCTTATGCTGATCTGCGCATTATTAGCAGTCACTGCTTTTTCCCTTTTGGCGACTGCAGTAGGCATGGGTACAATTGAATCCATGCAGGCTTTTTCAACGGCCATCGGCGGAGAAGAATGGTATTTGGAGCAGTTGGCAAATGACAGCGACTGGAGCAATGAAGCTGATCAGGCCGATATTGCGCTGGGTTCGGGGGCTTTTGACGTAACCATAAATAGCGCCGCAAAGGGTAGTATTTCTTTTACAATCACGGGCAAGGCAGCGGGTGAGGCTGCCCAGAGAGAGGTTAGTATTACTGCCAGCAGGTTTCCCCCGGCAGCTAAGTTTGCCGTATATTGGGGCAGGGATACAGGTTCGTTCCTGCAGATAAGAAATTCTTCTACGATTGACGGCGACCTTTGGTCCAGGGGGACAACAGAGGTGCTAAGCGGCAATTCAGTTACCGGAACCTCCTATTGCCCGGACAATGAAAATATAAGCGGAACGGGGAGTTTCACCGAGTTTAAGGTTATTTCGCCTTATCCGGGCATGCCTCAGATTGACGAGTCATATTACGATAATCTCATCAGTACTTACAACGCATTGATCGCTGCTCATGGCACAAACAGCGATTCTACTTTATCTACAAACCTGAATTTGACAGGCGGATTTTATGGTTATAGGACTTTAGAGACTACCGGTAATATTACCATATCAGGCAATGGGTTTATCGTCGCAAGTAGGGATATTAACTTACATGCATCCGCTTCTGCTTCCGGCACGCTCACCATATCGCCTTCCGGAGGAAATATCTATTTTCTGGCGGGGAGAAGCTTGACCGTTAACTCTACGCAGAATGATACCAACGTAGCAATAAACGGAGACGCAAATAACAGGGTATATTTGTATTCCCAAGATTCAGCTACTTCGCGTTTAGTGAGAATTCGCAAGCATTCTTCTACAGCCACTACCGTTGACTCAGCCGTTGTCATCGGCCAAAGAAGGATTATCGTGGAAGGCGGCGCCCGGATCACAAATTCTACGCTATACGTCAGCGACGTCTCAGATACTAACAACTATCTGCAAATTACCGATAGCGGTACAGCGGTCGGCACCCCCGGAAACCCCTGCAATCTGATCAGCGTTTCCGGAAGGGACCCCGGCCTGATCATCAACAATGGCGCTTCTGTTACCGGATTTGTTTACCATTGGGGCGACAATACAGGATACGCACAGGTTAATGGCGCGACAATCGCCGGTTCCCTGGTTGCCAGCCAGTTTACCAACGACCGCATTGTGAATTCTGACATAACTTATAGCGCGGCAGACTTACCCGCTGCCCCTGACGGGTTTGAAGGCTTTGTTTCTACGGATACTTCTTCCTGGGATGATAAGTAAAAGGGGGGCAGGCCCCTTTCTGGTGTAAACTTTACGGATTTTGTGTTATACTAACACCTAATATGAAAAGCCCGGATCTAGCAAAAATTTTGCAAGGTATCAGGGGCCGCTTGCCCGCGCTCAGCCGCCTTAATAACCTCCTATCCAGGAAAACAGCTTCCCTTATTGTGGTAGATATCAGCTCCGGCCTTAAATTAGCAAATGTCTTTCTCAGGGCTCAGCCGTCAATCAGCGCGTTAAAAGAGGAATGCCCGGGCGGAGAAAATAAAGAAGCAGCAATCTTAAAATCTTTGCAGGCTTTCCTCGCCGATAATAATCTCCGCAATAAAAAGGCGGTGCTCAACCCGGCCTTAGATGAAATCTATCTTAAGCGGCTATCTGTTCCGGTAATGGCAAGACAAGAGCTTGCTCAGGCGATTAAGTGGCAGATTAAGGATGAGCTTCCCTTTGATATCAATAAAGCGGTGATGGATTTTGCCGTTGTCGGAGAGACTGTTTCTCCCGAAGGGGCAAAGGCAGCGGAAGTAATCTGCGCGGCTGTCCCGGAAGAGAAAATCAGGCAGCAGGTTTTACTCCTGAGACAGGCGGGGCTGGAATGCCTGACAGTAAATATTACCGCTTTTGGCTATGGCCGGATAATCGAGAATTATTTTAAAGTCCTCCAGGATGAATCATTGGCAGTTTTAGATCTAGGGCAGGAGAAAAGTTTTATTGCTGTTTATAAATCCGGGAGGCTTAATTTCTACCGGGAATTTCCGCTTTCCGTAAGCAGGCTCAAAGAGTCGCTTTCAGGGACTCTGGCAACGGACAAGGGGATGGTTACCCTTACTCCGGAAGAGATCGATGACATTATTTTCCGGCGCGGCATCCCTGTGGAAGGAAATGAATTATATAAGGATAAGAGCGCAGCCCCCGAGATACTCTCAATGCTACGCGCGGCGCTTGAGCGTTTGTCTTCCGAGGTTAAGCGGTCGTTAGAATATTATGAGTCTTCCTTGCAGCAGGGCGCAAAGATAAAAAGCGTATTACTTGCGAATTTGGCCTGTAGGATTCCCTACCTCGGCAATTACCTGGCTTCGGTGATCCCGCTGGATTTCCAGTGCTTTCCTCTGGAGGAGAAGGTTAATGCCCTATCCGGGATAGACCCCCTGTTAGTCAGGGAAAATGCCGGCAATATCGGTATTGCCCTGGATTACGGGCGCGGGATAAATCTCCTGCCGCATGAATTTCGCACTGAAAAGATTGAGGCCGTGCAGAAGATATCTTTGCGCTGGATTGCTTTCGGCGCCTTTCTATTTTTAGCGGTTTCCTTTCTTTTTGGGCAGGTAAATATTGCCGCGCATAAGAAGCTTCTTGACAACGCTCTACTTGAGTTAAAAGTACTTGGCGAAGTCCAGCAAACTAAACTTAAGCTTGATACGCTGAATAATTTTTCATCCGAAATCAAAAACAGAAATGTACCGGTAATGAGCCTGATGAAGAAACTCAGCCTGATAATACCGCAGAATATATTTTTCTCTGACTTAAGCCTGGATTTGATTCTGAAGAGCGGATACATAAACGGCTCAGCGGCGCTAAGCGAGGAGAGGGCGCTTACGGAAATGGTCAACCAGATGAATTCTTCGGGATTTTTTATCGATGCCGGAATTGATATTTTGGAGAAAGAGCAGACGGATAAAGGCGAGGTCAATAAATTTAAAATACTCTTTAAGCTACCATGAATGAATTAACCAAAGAGCAGAAAAAGATCATTTATATCGGAGTGATTTTGGCGGCTTCCCTGGTGCTCTTTATTTTCTTTATCTACGCTCCGCAGCAGCGCAAGCTCAGGCAGATCCGCACTGAGCTAAGCCGTACAGAGGCCATGGTCCGGCAGATCCATCAACTTACCGCCGGCAGGGACTTGAAAGAGGCGGTTAAGGATTTAAACTTAGAGCTAAAAAATGTTTCGGCAAAACTTCTTATTCAGGAAGCGAGCCTGATTAACAACCTGACTTCTCAGGCGAAGGCCCCGAGGATAGATATAAGAGATTTAGACCCGGGGGATAAAATCCTCTTACCTAACAAAGCAATCGGTTATGACGTTTATGAGTTGCCGCTGGCGATGAATATCACCGGAGAATACAGGGAGATTGGGGAGTATTTCGGCAGGCTGTCGGATGATTTTCCTGCCTTGATAAGGATTAATAAGGTCTATATCAGCGGTAAGGGGAGCGGGAACGTTAATCTGAGCGCCAGTGTCAACCTCTCCGCTTATCTGCTCAAAGAACAATAATCATGGAGAAAAAGCGCATTGAGATAATTGTAACCTTTGCCTTGGGGCTGGTTTTTATTCTGGCAGCGGCTAACAGCTGCCGGGAAGTCAGAAAGCGGCCAATACCCGCTACTCCTGTTAAACCGGGTATAGCGTCTCAGCCCAAAGCTTTATCCTTGCCGCCGCAGTCAAGTCTGGCCGGGGATAAAAGGACGCAGCCTGATACCGGAGAATTGCAGTGGGGCGAAGACCCCTTCTCCGGGAAGGTCTACCTTAAGCTGGCAGAAGATAAAGAAGACGATTTCATAGTCAGCGGGATAGTCTGGGATAAAGACAAACCCACGGCGATTGTTAATAATAAAGTATGCGAAACCGGCAGCAGGGTGGGGGGCTATACGGTTGTAGCGATTAAAGAGGACAGGGTAGTCTTAAGCGACGGTTTTCAGGTTTTTGAAAAGAGAATCGGAAAATAGGCAGGGCAGGCCGGTAAGTAAAGATTTTAAGGACGGGGGGCAAGCGCCGTCCTTTTTTATTGCCGCAAGAAAGCCGCATTGACGCCCGTAATTATTTAGAGTATAATTTCTGGCAAGATGATCTTTAGGCAGACGTATCATTCTTGAGGCCTTTTAGTATGAAGGAGGCGATTATGGCGCATAGATTGCTGGTAGTTGATGACGAAAAAGAGATAACCGATATGCTACATGAAAAGCTCAGCAAAGAGGGTTTTGAGGTAGTGACTGCCTTCGACGGAATGGAGGCATTAGAAAGGGTAAAAACGGATGACCCGGATGTGATCATACTGGATCTGATGATGCCGAAACTCAACGGATTTGAGGTTTTGAGGGAGTTAAAGGATAAATTCCGCGACAAATGGAGGCCGGTGATAATTTTAAGCGCTAAATCAGAGCTTGATTCGGTAAAGGCCTGCTACGACCTGGAAGCCGACCATTACCTTACCAAGCCCTGCAGCTTTGAGAATCTCCTGCGCGGGATAGAGACGATGATTTCGCTGATTCCTTTACGCGAGACTAAATAAAAGCAAGATGGATTATCATCCCAAAGACATCGAAGCCAAATGGCAGAAAACCTGGAGCGATTCGGGGATTTTTACTGCCCAAACGCAGAGCCCTAAGAAGAAATATTACATCTTGGAGATGTTTCCTTATCCTTCCGGAAAAATCCATATGGGGCATGTACGCAATTATACAATTACAGACGTAGCGGCGCGCTTTAAGCTGATGCAGGGGTATAATCTTTTGCACCCGATGGGTTTTGACGCCTTTGGCCAGCCGGCGGAAAACGCGGCGATAAAAAATGGTACCAGGCCGGATATCTGGACGCATAAATGCATAGATTGGATGCGCGCGGAATTAAAAAAAATGGGGTTCTCTTATGACTGGAGCAGGGAAGTTTCTACCTGCGATGCCTCCTATTATAAATGGAACCAGTGGATATTCTTAAAGATGCTGGAGAGGGGGTTGGCGTATCAGAGGGAGGCGGAGGTAAACTGGTGCGATGACTGCTCAACCACCCTGGCCAACGAAGAAGTTATAGACGGCGCCTGCTGGCGTTGCCATACGAAGGTAGAGCAGAAGAAGCTCAAGCAGTGGTTTCTAAAGATTACCGGTTATAAAGAGCGCCTTTTAGATGATTTAAGCTCGCTTAGCGACTGGCCGCAGCGGGTACTTGCTATGCAGGCCAACTGGATAGGCAAGAGCCAGGGAGTGGAGATTTATTTTAAGCTAAAAGTCAGCAATAAAATTATCCCCGTTTTTACCACCCGGGTTGATACTATTTTCGGGGCGACTTATATTGTCTTGGCCCCGGAGTATCCTCTTGCGAAGGAAATTATCAAGGGCACTGCGCAGGAAGATAAGGTATTAAAATTTATTGAACGGGTTGCCCAAAAAGACCAGAAGGTGCGTTCGGCAGCAGAGGTAAAGAAAGAAGGGATTTTTAGCGGAGCATATGCAATTAATCCGGTAAACAACGAGGAGGTCCCGGTTTGGATAGCCGATTACGTGCTGATGGAGTATGGCACCGGCGCGATTATGGCGGTACCGGCGCATGACCAGAGGGATTTTCTTTTTGCTAAAGAGCATGGGTTGCCGATGAGGATTGTAATCCAAGCTCCAGACTCCAAGCTCCAAACTCCAAACTTAAACGAAGCATATGAGGGTGACGGGATTCAGGTCAACTCCGGGCAATTTGACGGTTTGCCGAATCAGCAGGCCGAGACAAAGATAGCCGGGTGGATGGAAAAAGAGGGGATAGGAAAGATTCAAACGCATTGGCGCCTGCGCGATTGGCTGATTTCAAGGCAGCGTTATTGGGGGGCACCCATCCCGGTTATCCATTGCGCAAAATGCGGGGTTGTGCCTGTGCCTTATGATGATTTGCCTGTGAAACTTCCGGAAGATGCCCCGTTTACCGGAGAAGGCGGAAGCCCCCTGGGTAAAGTTAAGGATTTCGTAAATGTAAGATGCCCCGCATGCAAAGCCCCTGCCCGTCGTGAAACCGATACTATGGCGACATTTTTTGATTCCTCATGGTATTTCTTAAGGTTCTGCTCTCCTGAGTTTGATCAGGGGCCTTTTGACAAGAAAGAGGCGGCATATTGGATGCCGGTTGACCAGTATATCGGCGGGATAGAACACGCGATATTGCACCTGTTATATTCGCGGTTTTTTACCAAGTTCTTTAAAGACCTGGGGATGATTGATTTCAAAGAGCCGTTTAAACGCCTGTTGACTCAGGGCATGGTTTTAAAAGACGGAGAGGTAATGTCAAAATCGCGCGGCAATATCGTTGACCCGGATTCAATCATTAAGAAATACGGAGCCGATACTTTAAGGCTGTTCATCCTTTTTGCCGCTCCTCCTGAAACGGAACTTGAGTGGGATGACCGCGGTATTGAGGGAGGGTTTAAATTTTTGTGCAGGGTCTGGAGGCTGGTCGGAGGACAGGGGGCGGAGGATGAAAGACGCAAAAAAGAAGGAACGCCCCGGGAATTGGCAAAAAAGACGCACCGCAGCATTAAGGAAGTTACCGAAGATATTGAGAGCTTCAAATTCAATACCGCTATTGCCGGCATCATGGAGCTGGTAAATGCGATTTATCAGAATTTAGACAAGGATATTGAAGAGGCGGTCAGGGCTGTTGTGCTGCTGCTGGCGCCTTTTGTCCCGCATATCTGTGAAGAGATGTGGCAGGCCCTCGGCAATAAAGAGAGTATTTTTAAAGCCGCGTGGCCTTTCTACGATAAAAATATGCTGGTTGAAGAAGTGGTTACTTATGTTGTCCAGGTAAACGGAAAAGTCCGCTCCAAAATCGAGGCCCCGGCAGATATCAAAGAAGAACAGCTCAAAGAATTGGTTCTTTCCGACGAGAAACTCAAGCCCTGGCTTTCAGGCAAGCCCCCCAAGAAATTAATCCTTGTCCCCGGCAAACTCTTAAACCTCGTAGTATAATCTTAAAAAAACTGCGTTAGATTTCGCTTTTGCCCGCGTCTATTATAAGCAGGAGGCCGTAATGGTCGAGATGACGCCTCAGGAGAGGCAAGTGGCGCTTTTTTTAAGCGCTATGCTTTTGGCTGCCCTTGCCTTAAACCTTTACTTCAAGGCGAAACCGCAGAATAAAGATATTCTTAAGATAACTGAATTCAGCATCAAGGTGGGCCTTAATCATGCCGGCGAAAAGGAACTCTTGAGGGTCAAGGGGATCGGGCCGGTTACTGCCGCCAATATCGTCGCCTACCGCAATAATCACGGCCCTTTCAGGCAGCTCGAAGAGCTGAAGCAGGTAGCAGGGGTAGGTGAATACCGCTATAATCTGGTCAAAGATTATCTTCAATTGGAATAAAATATGGCCAAATGCCCGTTAATAGGCTTAAACATTGCTTTCTGTTCGGGGATAATAAGTGCCGCGTTTATTAGGGCCCCGTTATTGGCTTTTTATTCGGCGGCTTTTTTATTCTTAATATTTTGCATTATCTTCATAAAACAAAATACAAAATTTAATATTTTTCTATTCTGCGCGGTTTTTTTCTTAGGAGGGGCATTGTTCAGGAACTCTCAAGTCCTTCCCGATTGCCACATCGCCAAATTAATTCCCTATAAAAGTGAATCAGTCCCGCTGATAGGCGTTATTGATAATGACCCTATTTATCAGGGCAGAAATGTATCTTTTATTCTTAGGGCGGAAAAAGCGGGGATAGGCGGATTTTGGCAGGAGACCTGCGGAAAGGTCTTAGTCAGGCTTTTTAAGAAAGGCCAGTTTTCTTACGGGGACAGGTTATTCTTAAAAGGCAATTTATACCGGCCGTTTTCTTTCTCAAAGGAGTTTGATTATAGAAATTACTTAAAACACCAGAATGTCTATCTTATCCTCAGCGCAGGCGAAGGCAGCGGTATGGTTAGGTTATTGGGAGAAAAAGCCGGTAATCCCCTGGTATTTTTTTCTTTTCGGATAAAACACCGCTTGCGAGGGGTGATTGTGAATAATCTATCCCCTTTTTCGGCGGGTATCTTGAATGCCCTTATCTTAGGGGACAGGCAGGATTTATCCGGGCATTTTCTGGATATCCTGATGAAGTTGGGCACCATTCATATCTTACCGAGGCTATACACGAAAATGCCTTCAGTTGCACTTTGAAACAACGTTACCCAATGAGAAGCAATTAGTTAAGACAGGAATAGGAACAAGGAATTTTACTACGGTTTATGCCAACCTAACGCCTGAATTAGCTAAAAAGCTCAAGGATCTAGCAAAGAAAGAGGATAAAGTGGAGTCAAACATTTTAAGGAAGATTCTTGACTCTTATTTTAAGGACATCGATAAAAAAGGGTTGCCTTACGAGCCATTGAGAAAATTCTCTCCTGTAGGGTTGAAATTGCTGCCCAGAACGATAAGGAAGGAACAGGGCATTAAACTGATGGAATTGACAGAGGAGACAGGCCGGAAGATGTCGGAGTTGGTTAGGGATGCCATTGAGAGTTTTTTTGAATAAATATAACCCTATCTATTTTAAAAGGTAAAAGATGAAATATCCATTAGTTGGCTTAT
>CAYNRN010000021.1:2260-18148 GCA_964399915.1 uncultured Planctomycetales bacterium | reverse complement strand
GACGATGGGGACTTAAAATTATTCCTCTTCTTCGGCAATTACCTGGGCAACGCAGGAGACATGGTCCTTTGGCTGCAGCTTGATCAGACGCACGCCCTGCGCAGAGCGGCCGGTCTCGCGGATATCTTTGACAGCGCAGCGTAAAAATATGCCGTTATGCGTAATCACCATGAGCTCATCATTGTCGTTAACGGCTTTCATCTTTACGGCTTCGCCGTTTTTATCCGTCACCTTAATATTGATTACGCCCTTGCCGCCGCGGCTGGTCAAGCGGTACTCTTCTATCGGCGTGCGCTTGGCAAAGCCGCTTTCCGTGACTGTCAGCACATTAATCCCCTTCTGTCCGACAATTAAATCTATGACATTATCTTTTTTCTCCAGGGTAATCGCCCGAACCCCGGAAGCCTGCCTGCCCATGTCGCGCACTTTTTCTTCGGGGAACCTGATTGCCTTGCCCTGCCGGGTGCCGATCAAAAGCTCCTGTTTGCCGTCGGTAAGCTCGACACCGATAAGCACATCGTCCTTATCAAGGGTGATGCCGATAATTCCGCCTTTGCGCGGGTTGCTGTAAGCATCCAGCCTGGTCTTCTTGATCTGCCCCAGCTTTGTAACCATCACAAGATATTTATCCGGGCTGAATTCCTTAACCGGGATAGTCGAACTGACGTTTGAGCCGGGGCTCATCTGTAACAGATTCACGATTGCCTTTCCCTTAGATACGCGGCTCGCCTGGGGGATCTCATAGACCTTAACCCAGTGCACCTGCCCCTTATCAGTAAAGATTAAAAGGTAATCTTTTGTCGAGGCGACAAAGAGATGCTCAATAAAATCTTCCTCCTTTAATTCCGCGCCGGTTGCCCCCCTGCCTCCGCGCTTCTGCTTACGGTAAGCGCTTACCGGCAGGCGTTTGATGTAGCCTCCGTGGCTGATAGTCACAACTACGTCCTCTTCGGCGATCATGTCTTCAATTTCCAGCTCCTGGACTTCGGCGACAATATCCGTCCTGCGCTCATCGCCGAATTTCTTCCTCAGCGCTTCCAATTCTTCCTTAATAATGCTTTCTACTTTCTTCTCCGAAGCCAGGATCGCCCGGCATAATTCTATCTTTTTCAATAACTCCGCGTATTCAGCATCGATTTTATCGCGTTCAAGCGCGGTTAAACGCTGCAGCTGCATCTCCAGAATCGCCTGCGACTGGATCTCTGAAAGGTCGAATTCTTTCATCAGCCGCGATTTGGCGACAGCGGTATCTTTGGAAGTCTTGATCGTCTTAATAATCTTGTCAATAAACTTAAGCGCGATCTTCAGGCCTTCCAATATATGCGCGCGCTTTAACGCCTTATCCAGCTCAAACTGCGTCCTGCGCCGGATAATCACCTTGCGGTGAGCGATATAATACTCGATTACCTGCTTTAGATTCAATACCCGCGGCCGGTTTTCTACCAGCGCCAGCATAATAATGCCGAATGTCGTTTCAAGCTGGGTATGTTTGAAGAGCTGGTTTAAAACTATCTGCGAGTCAATATCGCGTTTGAGTTCCACAACAATGCGCAACCCGTCTTTATCGGATTCATCGCGCAAGTCGGAGATTCCCTCTATCTTTTTATCATCAACTAAGGCGGCGATCGCCTCAATCAGCGACGCCTTTTGCGTCTGATAAGGTATTTCGGTAATCACGATTAAGTCCTTGCCGCCCTTCTGATGCTCCACGGTAGCGCGGGCGCGCACGGTAAGCTTTCCCTTGCCGGTTGTGTAAGCGTCTTTAATCCCGCCCTTGCCGCAGATAATACCGCCGGTGGGAAAATCCGGGCCCTTGATATAACGCATTAAATCTTTTACTTCTGCTTCGGGGTGATCAATCAGATAGATAATCGCCTCGGCGACTTCATTGAGGTTGTGCGGCGGGATATTTGTCGCCATACCGACGGCAATGCCGGATGAGCCGTTGACTAATAAATTGGGTAAAGACGCCGGCAATAAAAGCGGCTCCTGGAGAGAAGAGTCAAAATTCGGGCCAAAGCTTACGGTGTCCTTGTCGATATCCCCGAGCATCTCATCGGAGATAGCGTCCATACGCGCCTCGGTATAGCGCATTGCCGCGGCAGTATCTCCGTCGATTGAACCGAAGTTCCCCTGCCCGTCAACTAAAGGGTAGCGTAGGGAAAACTCCTGCGCCATGCGCACAAGCGTATCATAAACCGCCATATCGCCGTGAGGATGGTATTTGCCCAAAACTTCTCCGACGATACGCGCGCATTTTTTGTAGGGCTTATTGTGCTCCAGCCCCAGGTCCTGCATGGCATAGAGGATCCTGCGGTGCACCGGCTTTAGCCCGTCTCGCACATCAGGCAGGGCGCGGCCGACGATTACGCTCATGGCGTAATTTAAGTAAGAGTCCTTTACCTCTTCTTCGATATCGCGCGGAATGATTTTTTCGTTTCTGGTATACATTTTATACGTCCAAATTCTTTACCTGGTGCGCGTAGTTTTCGATAAACTCCCTGCGCGGCTCAACCTGGTCCCCCATCAACACTGTGAATATCTTGTCCGCTTCAACCGCGTCTTCCAGCGTGACTTTAAGGGTAGTGCGTTTTTCAGGGTCCATGGTAGTCTCCCAAAGCTGCTGGGGGTTCATCTCTCCTAAGCCCTTATAGCGCTGGATATGCATACCCTTACCGGCAGCCTCCTTAATATAGGCCAGCACCTCTCTTAAGGCAAAAAGGTCTTTTTGCTCCTTCTCATTTGTGATGCGGTAAAGAGGTTTAAGCTTAATTTTTCCTGCGTCTTTGACTGAAACATCTTTAGCCGGCTGCTGAACATAGGTTTCGATACCCAGGCCAAGCTTTTCTATCTTATTTACAATCTGCTCAATATCCGGCGCTTCGTAAAGCTCCAGCGCATCCTCTCCCGGCTCCTTACCTTCTTTGTCCATAAAGGCTGCCAGTTCCTTATCAGAATAGAGAAAATGGTCTTTCCCCTCCACTTTTACCCTATAAATTGGCATTTTTTTGGTCTTTGGATGTCTAAAAGAGAGGTAATTTGCGATTTCTACTCCCCTTTTCTCTAAAGTCTTGGCTATCTTCTCAAGCTCAACCAGCAAGTATAAAAGATCCTTAAATTGGTTATCTGTAAAGGCCTTTTTGTCCTTTAAACAGGCAAGCTTGTGGCCCTCTCTACCCATCTCAAGGAGCATCTCATCCATCTGCTGCTCAGTCTGGATATACTCTTCCCTCTGCCCGCGCTTAATCTTAAACAAGGGCGGCTGGGCAATGTAAACATGGCCCTCTACCACTAATTTAGGCATCTGGCGGTACAAAAGCGTAAGCAGCAGGGTACGGATGTGCGAGCCGTCAATATCGGCATCAGCCATCAGCACGATTTTATCATAACGCAGCTTGCTGATATCGAATTCCTCCCCCACGCTGGTGCCAAGCGCGGTAATAATTGTGCGGATCTCTTCATTGGAAAGGATCTTGTCCAGGCGGGATTTTTCTACGTTCAAGATTTTCCCCTTGATCGGCAGGATCGCCTGGAATCGCCTGTCGCGGCCCTGTTTTGCGCTGTTATGCACAAAAATGCCGGATGCCAAAGCAAAGTTATGCGTTTGCGGGACTTCTATATCATAAACATCGATTTTTTCTGATACCGCTTCAACGCGTTTAATTTTATGGTTATAATTCTCTATTGCTTCTAATAAGGCGTTTCGGTCATTGTTAAAAAATCTGCTCACCAGTGTATCAAATTTCACCAGATTATTATCGCGCTTAAGCAGCGCTCGCCTCTCATCTTCATAATGCTCTAAGTCGCCATGGCCTTCGTATATTGCCCTGGCAAAGGAAAGGCTGGTTTCTAAATAAGTGCGATCATATGCGGCTTTACGCTTTTTACGGAATTCATCGGTCCACTGCTCGCTGGTTTTCTTTCGCCTCCAGGCCAACAAGGTATCATCTTGCCATTCCGCCCTTGCCTTGTCTGCTAAGTGTCTTTTAGCCTCGGGGCGATTCTCAAAGTAACACTTTACCCGCTTGGCCTGTTTTAATTTGTTTTCGTCCTTAGCCCAATATTTTTTTTGAGCCTGATTCAAAAGTTCATTATTCTTACGCCGGTACTCAGCATTATTGTTATAAAACTCTGTGAACTTCTCCAGCATAAATTTTTTGTAGGCAGGGTCTTTCCATTGCTTCTTGGCTCTTTTACTTAAAGCCCGTCTCATCTCCGGCATAGTCATAATTGTTTTTACCCTTGCGCGATATTCCGGCAGCCGGTGGGCCTTCCTAGATTTTTCTTTTATTTCTTCGCTATGCAATGTCTTTTCTAAAATTGTTGTGTGGTATAGAAAGTGCTCTTCCTTGTCCATGCGGATTAAATTATCCGGGTTATTGTTTAATTTGTTGAAGTCTGCATGGTGAACGGTATTGCCGTCTTCTTTATGATATGAGCCGTTATCTAAATTATATTTATCGGACAATAAATGCGTGAAGAGCCATTTGTTCCCCGCCAGATCAAAAACCATTTCATAGCCTTCAATGGTGATTCTGCCGCCGATTTTAGAGCATTGACGATAAAGCGGCATAAGAGAATCCCCGCCGGTTAAGTCCCTGCCCATCTTATAAGTGCCGTCCCTTAGCATAAACCTGTGATCGGGAGTGCAAATGATTTCTTCATTGTTATCAAGTATAATCTTAATAACTTCTGCGCCGCATTTACTTATTCTTGGATTCAAAATCGGCGCAATCCCAATGTGTCCGTTATCTAACATTGTGTAACAGAAATTTTTCTTCCCTTGTTTATCTTCTTTAACTAAATCTTTAAAAGAAATATTTCTCCCGTCGACAAGCGCCACCTTCACATCTCCGAAAAAACATCCACCGGCGCTGTCGCCTTCCACAATATACAATTCGCATAATCCCGGGTCGCGCTCAGAGCAATCCGCTAATTTCCCGGGCAGGCCTGCCCCCTCAAGCGCGCCTTTTCTACGCGTGAGTTCCCGCGCCTTACGCGCTGCTTCTCTTGCGCGGGAGGCCACAATGACTTTATCAATAATTTTATTGGCGACCGAAGGATTTTCCTCGAAATAAGAAGCGAGGGCATCCAGGCTGGCAGAGGCAACAATGCCCTCCACCTCGGAATTGCCTAATTTTGTCTTGGTCTGGCCCTCAAACTGCGGGTTCGGCACTTTCACGCTGACAATCGCAGTCAACCCCTCGCGCACGTCATCGCCGGTAATCGCTACTTCGTTTTTCAGCATGTTCTTGGCTTTGGCGTACTGGTTAATCGCGCGCGTCAGCGCAGAGCGGAAACCCGATAAGTGCGTGCCGCCTTCGATGGTATTGATATTATTGGCAAAAGAATAGACCGTTTCGGCGTAACCATCATTATATTGCAGCGCCCCCTCAAGGATGACGTCGTCCTGCGTCTTCTGGAAGTAAATTACCTTGCCGTGCAGGGCATTCTTATTTTTATTTAGATAGTCCACAAAAGAAATGATGCCGCCTGCGAATTCAAAAACCGCTTCTTTGTCCGAGCGCTCGTCGCTAAGCTTAATCTTTAATCCTTTATTCAAAAAGGCGAGCTCTCTTAAACGCTGCGCTAGGGTATCATAGGAAAAGTCCGTCTTGCTGAAAATCTGCTTGTCCGGCTTAAAGGTAACTTTAGTGCCGGTGGACTGGCTCTTGCCGATTGTGGTAAGTTTACTGACGGTTTTGCCGCGCTCATAACGCTGGTGATAGACTCTGCCATCGCGCCTGACCTCCACCTCCAGCCATTCGGAGAGCGCATTAACAACACTGACGCCGACGCCGTGCAGCCCGCCGGATACCTTATATACGCGATGGTCAAATTTACCCCCTGCGTGCAGTTTGGTAAGCGCGACTTCGACTGCCGGCTTTTTTTCCGTCTTATGAATATCAACGGGTATGCCCCGGCCGTTATCTACTACGCTGACGCTGTTATCCGGGCGGATAGTAACCCCGATGCTGTCCCCGAAACCGCCCATGGCCTCATCGACGCTGTTATCCACCACTTCATAGACTAGGTGGTGCAAGCCGCGCGCGCCGGTATCGCCGATGTACATCGCCGGCCTGCGGCGCACTGCTTCGGTGCCCTCCAGCACCTGAATATTAGTGGCGTCGTAGGCCTTATCTTTGGAAGCCTTTGGCAGGGCCTCTCCCGCAGGCATTTTCCCTATTTTTAATTTTTTGGGCTTTGCCGTCACTTTTTATACACCCCCAAGCGTAACCGCACTCCCTTTACCGTGGGAATGCTCTTTTTTAACCCCGCAGCGAGTTTTTCCTTGCGCAAATTTAAATGGTATAGCCAGGCTGAAGAATCCGCGCTGATGCCGACTATGCCTTTGCTGAAATATTCAAACTTTATATGGTTTAACTCTCTTTTTGTCAAGAGCTTTTTTAAATTCTCCTCCGGGCATTGCCCGGCAACCCCTCTTTTTTTTGCCTCCAGGGAAAACATCAGCCCCGCAAGCGTATCTTTTATCCTCTCCATAATTATCCCAGCCGCATCGGCAACACAATATAGACATACCCCTCACTGCGGATCACACCCGGCTTTTCGCTGTCGCTTAATTCAAGCTCCACGCTGTCCTGTTTAAGGTTTTTCAGAACGTCTATCAGGTACGCGGGATTAAAACCAATGATTAATTCTTTGCCTTTATATTCTGCGGCAACCTCTTCACGCGATTCTCCGACATCGGGGGTAGATTTCGAAACCACCAGCTTGTTTTTAAACACCTCCAGCTTCACTGCCTGGTAATCCGGGGTAGACAAGAGGGCCGCTCTGCGTATTGCCAGCAAAAACTCTTCGCGCTCCAAAACTACCCTGTTATCGCAAGCCGGCGGGATTACCTGTTTATAATCCGGGAATTCGCCTTCAATCAACCGCGAAACTATCGTCACCTTCCCCAAATCAAAAAGCACCTGATTGTTGCCCAACACAACCGAGATGTCCCCCTCGTCCTTTAGGTTCCTGTTTAACTCCTGGATGGTTTTTATCGGGACGATCATCTCCAGGTCTTTTTCACTGTCGGAAGAAAGCTTTTTATCGGCTATCGCCAGCCTTTTGCCGTCGGTAGCCACTAAGGTCAGCTTATTTTTATTAATCTTAAAGAGTATCCCGTTTAAAATATACCTGGTTTCATCAAAAGACACCGCAAAAGAAGTAATCTCGAGTATTTTTTTCAAGCCGCCCTGCTCAAGTTTCAAAGCCTCTTTATTTTGGAACTCCGGCAATTTGGGGAACTCTTCTTTGGGCAGGCCCATAATCTTAAATTGACAACTATCGCTTTCAATTGTGATCTGGTTATTTTTTTTGGTGTTTAATTCAAGCTCTTCTCCGGGTAGTTCCCGTATAATATCGGAAAACCTCTTGGCCGGGATTGTAATTGCCCCTTGTTCCTGGACATCCACAGGTATTTCACAGCTTATTCCGATGTCTAAATCGGTGCCGGTTAAAATCAGACTGTTTTTTTGTGTTTCAATTAAAATATTAGAGAGTATAGGTAAGGCAGACTTGCTGGTAATTACATTTTGTACTGCGGCAATGCCGCTAACCAGGTTTTCTTTTTGGGTTTTAAACTTCATTTAATACTCCTTTTATTATTATATATATATTAATTAGTCTTAGAAGTAAAGGGGTTTTGTTTTTGTATATAAAACCACAAGCCGCTTAATATTATGAAACTTAGGTTGATAACAAACCCTGGATAACCCTTTAATTACCGTTGAATCAGTTTTATAACCTTTTCAATGCGGTCTTTTAGTTGCGGATTCTTGTCCAACCCGCCCTTTATTTTATGATAAGAGTGTAAAACTGTTGTGTGATCCTTACCCCCAAAGTAATCTCCGATCTCAGGTAGCGATAATTCGGTTAACTCCCTGCTTAAATACATCGCTACCTGCCGCGGCAGCACAATGTTTTTATTTCTACGCTTATTTTTAAAATCAGACAAAGAAACCCCGAACTCTTCGGCGACGCAACGTTGGATGAAATCAACCGTAATGATCTTTTTAGGCTCTTTTAAAAGGTCTTTTAATACCTCTTTTGCCATCTCCAGGGTAATCGGGTTTTCTTCAAGCAGTGAGTAGGCGATAATGCGGATAAGCGCCCCTTCCAGCTCCCGGATATTGGTTTTAATTAACTGGGCGATAAAAAATATCACCTCGTCGGGCACGGAAACCGGCTCGCGTTCAATCTTTTTCTTTAAGATCGCCACCCGGGTTTCTAAATCCGGAGGTTGGATATCAGTGGTAAGGCCCCAGCCGAAACGGGAAACCAGCCTTTCTTGGAGGTTGGCGATTTCCTTTGGGGGCCTGTCCGAAGAAAGGATGATTTGTTTATGAGCGTCATAAAGAGCATTAAACGTATTAAAAAATTCTTCCTGGGTGGATTCTCTGCCCGCAAAAAAATGCACGTCGTCAATCACCAGCACGTCGACATTCCGGTATTTTTGGCGGAATGCCGGGGTTGAATGCCTTTGTATTGCCCCGATTAATTCATTGGTGAAGCTTTCCGAGGGTATGTAAACGAATTTTGCATTAGCGTGTTTATTTTTAATCTGGTGGCAGACCGCCTGTATCAGGTGGGTTTTCCCCAGGCCTACTCCACCGTAAATAAAAAGCGGATTATATGCTTTTGCCGGAGATTCGGCAACCGCCATAGAATAGGCATGGGCATGGCGGTTTGACGGGCCGACGATGAAATTTTCAAAGGTATACCTGGGGTTGAGATTTAAGCTGTCGCGCACTTCCTTTTGCAGCGAGGACAAGGCGGCAGCCTGTAGCCCCGCGGCGCTTTTTTCCTGCTGGCTTACCGAGAGTATCAGCTCCGGCGCCTTCTGGGTCTGCGCGCCGATGGCTTCCCGGATCGCCGGGAGGTAGTTTTTTTCTATCCACTCTTTGAAGAACGCATCCGGGGCGCAGAGCTCAAAAGAAGAATCATTTTTTACTATTGGCTTAAGCGGGGCGATCCAGGTATCAAAAACCGTCTGCCCCAGCCTTTCTTTCAGGGAGCTTAAAGAAGCGCTCCAAATTTTTTCTGCTTGCTGCACAGCGTCCACCTTGGCAATTAACAATATCCACAGCTTATACACAACTTGAATAAATCTGTGGAATGTATTATACAATAATTTTTGCCAGCGTCAACAAAAAGATTTTGCAAAAAGATTTTCTTTCGCTTGACTGATAAATAAATTATGTTAGAATTTTCATCCCCCGAGCCAAGATCAAGTGTTGACAAGGGTTTGGGTTGTGCTATAATTAACACCTATTATTAAAAAAGGAATCAGCCAGGATGAAAAAAAATCTCACAACACCCACGAATATCGTCGGAAAACGCAGCCAGGGTTTCCGTGCCAGGATGTCGACTAGGTCTGGGCGCAAAGTCCTGCGCCGGCGCAGGCTTAAGGGCAGAAAGCGCCTGAATCCCTGATGTGCAAAACCTTATTTTTAGGGTTGATTGATTTTTACCAGAAGCACTTGAGGATGTTTTTGCCTTGCTCCTGCAGGTTTGAGCCCAGCTGTTCGCAATATTCAAAACAGGCAGTTCAAAAATACGGCCTTTATAAGGGGATGATCAAGAGCGCAAGCAGAATCCTCTCCTGCCATCCCTTTTCCGGCCGTTCGGGTTGGGACCCCCTTATATAAATATGGATAAAAAAACCGTGGTTGCGATTGCCCTGTCTTTATTAGTAATGATGAGTTGGTCTGCCTGGATGAGCAAGAAGCAACCCCTTGAAAATAAAGCAGTTATATCAGAAATCCCCGCTGAATCCTCCTTGCCAAAGGCCGCTATCCCTGTAAAAGCCGAATCCCTCCCGGTTGCCGCCGCAGTAAAGACGCAGGAACTTTCTTTAGATAATATAGAAATTAGTTTCCTGGAAGAGCGGGCAGGGATTCAAAAGGCTACCTTTAATCACTATAAAAAGGGTGAGCTTTGGCTGGGCAGGGGCCTGGAATTACTCGGCCCGGATTTGGCTTTTAAGAAGAGCGCCTTTTCCCCTGCCAAGGTAGAATTTGTCCACACTGATGTTAAAAAGACAATTTATAAAAGTTTTAAATTTCTTAACAATAAATACTGCATAGACTTAGAAATAAATGTCCAAAATGACTCTGCCTCCCCTCTTGCCTTTGATTGGCCGCTAATTTTGGGTGATTTGGATTTTGCAACCAATCCTGTTGAAGCGCGCTATTATGGCATCAGCTTGATGACCGATGAGAAATTAATACACCCGAATTCCAGAAAAGATTTTCAGGCGGAAGTTATCAAGTGGGCTGGAATTTATAACCGCTATTTCAGTATTATCATTGAACCGCTAAATATGAAATTCGGCGCCGGTATCAAGAAGCTGGACAAAAATGGGTCGCAGGTTTATCTCTTCCCGGCTGAATATAAAATTCCTCCTGGCAGATCCCAGGCATTTAAATTTCGTATCTATTTGGGGCCACAAGACTTACAGACATTAAGCAGCATTAATCCGGATTGGGCAGGGATTATGCATTATGGGGTTTTTAATTTTGTCGGGCACCTGCTTTTACAGCTATTGCAGGGGATTTATAAGGTAGTTCACAATTGGGGTTGGGCAATCATTATCTTAAGTTTGATTATTTACCTCTGCCTCTTCCCGCTTACTTTAAAACAGATGCACTCAATGAAAGAAATGCAGGCCTTGCAGCCGCATATTGAGGAGCTGAGAAAGCAATACAAAGACAATCCGCAAAAACTGAATAAGGAGATTATGCAGCTTTACCGGGAGCATAAGGTTAATCCGCTTGGCGGATGCTTGCCGATGATTCTGCAGATCCCGGTTTTCTTTGCCCTGTATCAAGTGCTGATGCGTTCGGTTGCCTTGCGCGGTTCGCATTTCCTCTGGATTAAGGATTTATCAGAGCCGGACAGATTATTTACTTTGCCCATTTCTTTGCCATTATTAGGCAATGAGTTTAATATTTTGCCGATTATTATGGCTATCGGGATGTTTTTCCAACAGAAGCTGACTTCTTCTGCAGCCAGCGGCACTTCTTCGGAGCAGCAGCGTTTTATGACCATATTCTTCCCGATTATGTTTGGCATGATTTTTTATAAAATGCCGTCGGGACTGGTACTCTATTGGTTCGTTAACAGCACCCTGATGTTGCTTTATCAGCTGCGCCTTAATAAAAAAAGATGAAAAAGAGCAGTAGCGCAATTAGCATTGAGGTTGAAGGGCAGACAGTCGAAGAAGCGATAAAAAAAGCGCTCCTGAAGCTGAACATCAGCCGCAATAAAGTGCGCATAGTTGTTCTCTCCGAGGAGCAGAAGGGGTTATTCGGCATGCCCGGGGCAAAGCCCGCCAAAGTCAGGGTCAGCCTGATTAAAGACGAAAAAAAACTTGACAAAAAGGTTAAAACTTAGATAATAAGATTAGCTGGCTGAAGCGTCAATTTCACGTGGAACTTGCCGTAACTTGGTGAAATACAATGGGTAGAATCATAACTATATGTAATCAAAAGGGCGGTACCGGCAAGACTACCTCTGCGATTAATCTTGCTACCTCGCTTGCCTTGTCCGGTAAGAGGGTCTTATTAATTGATCTAGACCCCCAGGCAAATGCTACTAGCGGCATTGGAATCAATAAGCATAATGTCCAATCTAGCACCTACCATATCCTGCTGGAGGAGATGGGCGTTCAGGATGCAATAATGTCCACCTCTATAAGCAACCTTTGGCTGGTTCCCTCAAGTCTTGACCTTACTGGCGCCGAAGTAGAATTAGTAAGCGCCTTGGGCAGGGAGGGGAGATTGAAAAGGGCACTGGCAAAAGAAAAGGATAATTATGATTTTATGATTATAGATTCGCCTCCGTCGTTGGGCCTTCTGACGATTAATGGGTTGTGCGCTGCTGATTCGGTTTTAATCCCGGTTCAATGCGAGTATTATGCTCTGGAAGGATTGACGCAACTCATTAATACAGTTAATCTTGTGAAAGAAAATCTTAACCCTAACCTGCAAATTGAAGGCGTGCTTTTGACTATGGCGGATTTCCGTACCAATATTGCCAAAGAGGTAATCAATGAAGTTAAGAGCCATTTTAAAGATAAGGTTTACCGGACAGTTATACCGCGCAATGTGCGTTTGACAGAAGCTCCCAGCTATGGTAAGCCCATAGCTTTATACGATAAGGATTCCCTGGGGGCTTTACGCTATGATGATTTGTCCAAAGAGATTCTGGGGTTAGGCATTGCAGAAAAGATTACTCAGGAGGGAGAAGCATAATGGAGAGAAAGGCTTTAGGCAGGGGCTTGAGCGCTTTAATCCCGGAGAAGATCAGCACAGAGCGGCATGAGAAGATTACTTTTGTCCAGACTGAATTAATCAGGCCTAACCCGTTTCAGCCGCGGGAGGATTTTGATACGCATAGCCTGGAAGAGCTTACTCAGTCAATTAAAGAAAAAGGGATTATCCAGCCGATTCTTGTGCGGCGCAGGGGAGACCAGTATGAGCTGATCGCAGGAGAGAGGCGGTTTCGTGCTTGTAAGTCTTTGGGGCACAAAGAGATACCAGTAATTATTAAAGAGGCGCAGGATCAGGATTCTCTGGAGATTTCCTTAATTGAAAATATTCAGCGGCAGCAGTTAAATCCCCTGGAAGAGGCGCGCGCTTATCAATATTTAATTGATAAATTTCACGTGACGCAGGATAAAATCGGCGAAGTTTTAGGCAAGGCGCGCACCACTATCGCCAATATCCTCAGGCTGTTAAAATTACCGGCGGAGATTCAGGACGAGTTGAGAAAAAACCGCATTACTTTCGGCCACGCCCGCGCGCTTTTGGAGGTGGAAGATTTAAACCAGCAGAGAAAACTGGTACAGGAAGTGATTTCAAAAGGCCTTTCCGTGCGGGAGCTGGAGACTCTGATAAAGACGCGCCGCCCGCGCCATTTGGCTAAGCGCCATATGACGCCTGCGCACCGCGAGCCCTATATCGCAGCGCTTGAAGAACAGCTGCAGCAGATCCTGGCTACAAAGGTGCGCATCAGTAAAAGGCTGAAACGCGGCCACATCACAATTGACTTTTATTCGCAGGAGGACCTGGAAAGGATCGCCGCCCGTATCAGGGGAGGGTCGCAGATATGAGCAATCAGGCAACATTGATTTTAATCAAACCCGACGGGCTGAAGAAATCTTTGACCGGCAATATCCTTACCCGCCTTTCGGAGACAAAGCTTGAAATAGTTGCGGCAAAAATGGTGCGCGTGACAAAAGAGCTGGCGCAGGAGCATTACCGCCACTTAAAAGATAAGCCCTTTTTTGCCGATTTGATAAAATATATCCAGGGAGACCTGCATGACCGCAAGAAAGTTATGGCTTTAGTGTATTGGGGAGAGGATGCGATCAAGAAGTGCCGGGAACTGGCAGGGGCGACTAACCCCGAAGAGGCAGAGTCCACGTCTATCCGCGGCTCCTACGGCAGGATTACCACCACGGGGGTTTACGAAAACGTAGTGCACGTTTCAAGCGATCCGTCGGAGGCAGAGAGGGAGATTAAACTTTGGTTTAAACCGGAAGAGATCATCGTGTCCCTTTATCCGGTGAAAGTTACGGCTGTCAGCGGACATAAAGAAAAGGGCTGGGCATAAAAACGGAGATAATCGCCATGCTAAACAGTATGACCGGTTTTGGCAGCGCCGAGAAGATTATTGTTCCCCTGGGCAAGGCCAGCGTAGAGTTAAGGAGTGCCAATCATAAATACCTGGATATAGTATTTCATCTTCCGGAAGGCTTCTTGGCGCTGGAAGACAGGGTTAAGAAAGAGATCGAGTCAAAAGTTAAAAGAGGCAGGGTTACCTGTGTGGTCAATCTCGGCGGCAGGGAAGCGCAAAAAGTTTTTATCAATAAAGTTTTACTAAAGAGTTATATCGGCGCGCTAAAAGTGATCAGGCAGCAGTTCGCCATAAAAGACGGCGTTTCTCTTGAAACCCTGGTGCATCTGCCCGGGGTGATGTCTCTGGAGCAGAGCAAAATCTCCAAAGATAACGTCTGGCCGCGGCTTAAAATTTTATTAAAGCAGGCATTGGATAAACTGGTAAAAACGCGCCAGAAAGAGGGAAGCGCCCTGGGGCGTTATTTAAAAAACCGCAACCTCTCGGTTAAAGGGAATCTGGCGGCAGTCAGGGCGAGGTTTAAGAAAATAATCAGGCAAAAGGCCGCTTCAATCGGGAATGAAGAGGAGAGGTCCGCTTTTATAAAGAGCGCGGATATCAGCGAAGAGATAGAAAGGCTTGCCTTCCACATCCGCAATTTTAATAATAAGCTTTCTAAAAACGGCCCCATAGGCAAAGAGCTTGATTTCATCGCCCAGGAGATGCAGAGAGAAGCCAATACCATCGCCGCTAAATCATGCGACGTGATGATATCCGGGCGGGTGATTAATATCAAAAGCCAGATTGAGAAGATCCGCGAACAGGTGCAGAATATAGAGTGAGCCCCGTTAGAAATAGGTTGCCGTAGGCAATCGTTGGTGTTGACTAAGAACGGGGTAGCGTGAAGGAAGGGGAATTTCTAACGGGGTGAGCAGGACGAGGGACGCAGGGAGCAAGATCTTCGTTATCTCCGGGCCTTCGGGTTCGGGAAAGACCACGCTTCTTTCCCGCTTGATGCGCCACGGGGGGTTGAGGCCCTTTTTATTAAAATCTGTTTCGCTGACCACCCGGCCGAAAAGGTCAAAAGAGAGAGAAGGCAGAGATTATTCTTTCGTCAGCGCGGATAAATTCAGCAGGCTGCTTAAGCGTAAGAAAATCCTTGAATACACCCGCTATCTGGGCTATTATTACGGAACTCCTATAAGTATATTAAGCCGGGCGGAAGCCGAGTCAAAAAACCTCCTGCTCTGCCTGGACCTAAAAGGCGCTTTGAGTATAAAGCGCCTTTATCCGCAGAGAACGGTTACGGTATTTGTCGAGCCTCCTTCTGTAGATGAGCTGCGCTGCAGGATACGCAAGCGCTGCAGCAGGACCAGCGGCAGCGAGGTAAACAGGCGCCTGGACCTGGCGCGCAGGGAGATGGCCCAGGCCGGCGGCTACGATTACAGGGTATTGAATAAAGATTTAAACGGAGCGGCGAGCAGGTTAAAAGAAATTATATTGAAAGAAATCAGAAATGGATAAGGAGTAAGGCATATGGAATACGTGGCGCTGGAGAAGATGCTGGATAAAAGCGACAATTCGATTTACAAGCTGGTAATTCTGGCCTCTAAAAGGGCGTTGGAGATTGCCGAGGGCCAGCCTAAGCTTGTCGAGGCTGATCTTACGACAAAGCCCTCTACTGTCGCGCTTTTTGAAATCGCTCAGGGCAAAATCAAAAGCAGGAAGTTAAAAGGCGGCTAAGTTTATGGCTAAAGGGAAAAATATTATTTTAGGATTAACCGCCAGCATCGCCATATATAAGGCCTGCGATATCGTGCGCGGCTTACGCGAGGCGGGTTTTTCGGTTACCGCGGTGATGACCAAAGAGGCGCAGGAATTAATCCGGCCGGTTGTCTTTGAGGCGCTATCTCAAAATCAGGTCTATTCCGAGATGTTTGGCCGCCAGCAGGGCTGGGAGATAGAGCATATTGCCCTGGCGGATAAGGCAGATTTGGTTTTAATTGCCCCAGCCACCGCCAATATTATTGCCAAGCTTGCCTGCGGCATCTGCGATGATCTGCTTTCCTGCGTAGTCTCTGCGACAAAGGCGCCGGTATTAATTGCCCCGGCGATGAATGAGAATATGTACAAGAATAAAATTACTCAGGGGAATATCGGAAAATTAAAATCCCTCGGCTATAAATTTATCGGGCCTAAAGAAGGAAAACTTGCCTGCGGGGCAAGCGGCATCGGCTGTTTGGCGGATGAGGAAGAGAT
>CAYNRN010000021.1:0-2160 GCA_964399915.1 uncultured Planctomycetales bacterium | reverse complement strand
CAAAACAGTTATTCAGCGGTTCAATTCCGCTCCGCGCCTTTTGATAACAGATAGCCGCCGGGGTGTTGGAATGGCAGACAAAGGGGACTTAAAATCCCCCGTCCGTAAGGACGTGAGGGTTCAACTCCCTCCCCCGGCATTTGTGAATGTTGGCAAGATTAGAAGGGTTAATTTGATATGGATCAATTCTTAGGCTGGACAGCGACGATATTGTTTACGGCCTGTTATATTCCGCAAATGGTGAAAACATACCGGACAAAAACAGTTGACGGCCTGAGTTTCCGGTTATTGTTTATTTCTTTTATCGCTAATATAGTCGCGTTATCTTACGCTATGCTGATAAGACAGCCGCCGCTCCTTATTAAGTATGCCTTAGCGTTGGTTTTCTTGGGCGGATGTATTTATTTATACTTGAGGGTACATTTCTCGAAACAGCGGATAAAAATTCAGGGCGGTTAGCTCAGCTGGTTAGAGCATCACGTTGACATCGTGAGGGCCACTGGTTCAAGTCCGGTACCGCCCACCATTTTATGATTAATAAAAAATTATTATATGATTTATACTGCAATAAGCATCTGTCGATGATGGAAATCGCGCATAAATTAGATACCACACACGCCACAATTTATTATTGGCTTAAGAGGCACAATATAAATAGGCGCTCTTGGAGCGAAAGCACCTATGTTAAACATAACCCAAATGGTAATCCTTTCCGGATCAAAAATAAGCTTAATACAAAAGAAAAGGAACTTTTATTGGCTAGTTTAATGTTATATCTAGCAGAAGGCCATAGAACCAATAAGCATTCGATTGAGTTGGCCAATTTAGACCATAGAGTATTAAAAATATTTGCCGAGTTTTTAAGAAAAATTTGTAGAATTAAGGAAAATAAAATTACTCTCTACGTACAATTGTTTAGAAAATTTAGTAAAAAGAACGCAGAAAAATATTGGTCAAAAACTTTACAAATCCCTAGTTCGCAGATTGGTATTTATCCCCATACTGATAAGAGGAGTAAGGGCGAAGAGCAGAGGTCAAAATTTGGCATTGCCAGGATACAGGTTCACAATTATAAATTAAAAAATTGGCTTGATAACAAATTGAATTATTATTTATTAAAATGGGATTAGACACCCTGCGGCACTCCTGTTCCCATATTCTGGCTCAAGCGGTAAAAGAGCTCTGGCCCGAGGTCAAACTTGGCATCGGCCCGGCGATTGAAGACGGCTTTTACTATGATTTTGACAAAAAAGAGCCGTTTTCCGACGATGATCCGGCAAAGATAGAAAAAAAGATGCGCCAGATCATTGAAAAGGATGAACCGTTTGTACGGGAAGAGCTTTCCAAAAAAGAAGCCACCGCCCTCTTTAAGAAGCTCAAAGAAGATTATAAGGTAGAATTAATCCAGGCGATACCCGAAGAAACAGTTTCTATATACAAAACCGGCCAAAATTTTGCGGATTTATGCCGCGGCCCGCATATAAAATCAACCGGAGAGATTAAAGTCTTTAAGTTATTATCCGTAGCCGGCGCTTACTGGCACGGAATTGAGACTAACCCCATGCTGCAGAGGATTTATGGCACCTGTTTTGAGACGCAAAAAGAGCTGGGCGAATATTTAAAAAATATAGAAGAGGCAAAACTGCGCGATCACCGTAAGCTCGGGCCGCAGCTTGAGCTCTTTGATATTTACCATCAAGAAGCAGGGGCAGGGTTGGTATTTTTCCATCCCAAGGGAGCGCTTTTGCGCAAGGCAATAGAGGATTATGAAAAAGAAGAGCATTTGAAGCGCGGGTATCAGATGGTAATCACCCCGCATATTATGCAGGCAGGCCTTTGGAAAACCTCCGGCCACCTGGAATATTATAAAGAGAATATGTATACCTTTGATGCGGAGGGTAAGGAGTTTGTGCTTAAGCCGATGAATTGCCCCGGCCACATCCTGATTTACAAATCAAAGACCAGGAGCTATAAGGATTTGCCGATTCGCTACTTTGAATTAGGCACGGTTTATCGCCATGAAAAAGCCGGCGTATTGCACGGCCTCTTACGCGTGCGCGGCTTTACCCAGGATGACGCGCATATCTTTTGCCTCCCCCAGCAGCTGCGCGAGGAGATAAAATCCATCATTGATTTTGTATTTGACACGATGCGGGTTTT
>CAYNRN010000020.1:0-21388 GCA_964399915.1 uncultured Planctomycetales bacterium | reverse complement strand
GGCTGTCAGATGAATATCCGAGATTCAGAAGTAATTTGCGGTTTGCTAAGAACTATGGACTATGAACTTACAACTAACCGCGATAATGCGGATGTAGCCATCTTCAATACCTGCTCCGTACGCCAGCATGCCGAGGAGAGGGTGTGGTCGGAGATTGGCCGGTTAGCGGTCAGTGCTAAGCGGTCAGCAGGCCGCAGGCCGGTAATCGGGATAGTCGGCTGCATGGCCCAGAATTATAAGGATGGGATATTCCGCCGCGCGCCGGTCGTGGATTTCGTCGTAGGGCCGTCTGATATCGATAAGATTCCCGGCATTATCGACAGATTTTTCCAACGTAACTTATATGAAAAGAAGATCTGGGAGGCAGATGGCAATATCCGCCCGGAAGAACTATATCATACCGGCTTTTACGAAGATAAAGAACATGCCTACGTAGTAATCTCCGAGGGGTGCTCGAACTTTTGTTCCTATTGTATCGTGCCTTATGTGCGCGGCCCTTTGAGGAATCGCGCTCATAAGGATATCTTAAGGGAAATCCGGGATGCAGTTGATAAAGGCATAACCAAGTTTACTTTGCTGGGGCAGAATGTTAATGCCTATGAAGACGGAGAAGTCGCATTTATTGAATTAGTTAAATTGATTGAATCGGTGGGCGGGCTTAAAGAATTTAGTTTCCTCACTTCGCACCCTAAGGATACTTCCGACGGGCTTTTTAAGGCGATGGCAGAGTGCGGAAAGCTCAAAAAATGCCTGCACCTGCCTGTCCAGTCAGGTTCAGACAGGATCCTGAAATTGATGAACCGCGGCTATACTAGAAAATCATATTTGGGCCTGGCGGATGATTATCGTAAAATTGTAAAGGGCGGAGTTTTAACTACCGATATTATAGTCGGGTTCCCGACAGAAAGCGAAGAAGACTTCCGGGACACGCACGATCTTATAAAAGAAGTTGAATTTAACGCAGCCTTTATCTTCAAATATTCTCCGCGCCCGCACACATCGGCTTTGAATATGCCTGATGATGTTGCTAAAGAAGAAAAAGAGAGAAGGCATGCCATGGCGCTGGAGCTGCAGAAAAAGATATCCGGTAAGAAGAAATGAAAAAAATTTTAATTCTGATTCTTGCGTTTGCCGCTTGTTCCATCTGCCTTGCGCCCCTTTTTGCCTTAAATATTGATAAGGTCAAGGTTGCTTTCTTAAGCGGCGATTACAAAGAAGCGATCAGCGAGGGCGAGCGGCTCTTGGCCGGCGCAGAACATTCTGAGCCAAACTTAGATAAACTTTATTACCTCATGGCCTTAAGTTATATGCAGGATGGTAATTATCTGCGTGCTTGCGATATCTTTGAGATCATCCTTAAAGAGTTTAAGTCAAGCCAGCTTCAAGAGGAAGCATTACTCGGTTTAGCAGATACCTATTTACTGAGAGGAGACCTCACCGGGGCAGAGAGGGCCTACAACCAGTTAATCGCAGAATACCCTTCTACGGAGCTCAAAGAGCAGGTTTATCAGCGCCTGGCAAAAGTAGCCTTAAATCGCGGGGATAAAGTCAAGGCAGAGGATTATTTAAAGAGGGCCGGTAATCAGTCTGCGCAGGAGAAAAGAGCAGCTATCCAGGATGAAGGATCATGCGCCATACCAGCCGAAGGGTTGCACATCTTTTATACTGTTCAAGTAGGATGTTTTACGAATAAAAGGAATGCCGAGAGGTTGAAGGATAAGCTCGCTGCAAAAAAATACGAAGCTTATATAGAAGAGACAATATCCGCTGAAGGCCAGAAGATGTTCCGCGTAAGGGTGGCAAAATTATCCGGCCGCCAAGAAGCTGTTCGGCTCAAGCAGGAGCTTTCCCGCCAGGGTTATCCGACCAAGATATATCCATAAATGAAAAAAATCCCGCAGCAAGATAAGAAGCCGTTATTAGTTTTTTTAGTCGGGCCGACGGCTTGCGGAAAATCCGAAATAGCGGTGCACCTGGCTAAAAGGCTCAACGCCGAGGTTATCGGCTGCGATTCAATGCAGGTTTACCGCCGGATGGGTATCATTACTTCCGCCCCCCGGACAGGATTGCGTAAACTGGTTAAACATCATCTGGTTTCTTTTCTTCCGCCGGCAAAAGAATACAGTGTTTGGCAATACCGCCTTGACGCCCTGAGTAAAATAAAAGCGGTGATTGAAAAGAAGCACATTCCGCTTTTAGTCGGGGGTACCGGGTTGTATATAACGGTTTTAATTGACGGGATATTTAAAGCCGGCGCTGAGAATAAAAAACTGCGCCAGCGCCTTTATAAGCAGGCGCTTGAGTTTGGAAGCAGTGCCATGCATGAGAGATTAAAGAAAGTCGACCCCCGGGCAGCGGGGAAAATTCATCCTAATGATACCCGCAGGATAGTGCGTGCCCTTGAGGTCTTTGAAGCAGAAGGCTTACCGATTTCTCAGCTTCAGAAACAAAGGCGCGGATTATCCGGAGATTATGATCTAGAAATTTTCTGCCTGGATATGGAAAGAGGCGCCTTATACAACCGGATTGACAGGCGGGTTGACCAGATGTTCAGCCAGGGGTTGGTCCGGCAGGCAAAGCGTCTGCTGAAGAGTAAACTGAGCAAGACTGCCGGTTTTGCCATCGGCCTCCGGGAGGTCAAAGGATATCTTGACGGCGCCTATGATTTAGAGGAGGCGAAGCGCCTGATCAAGCGTAACAGCCGCCAATATGCCAAAAGGCAGCTTACCTGGTTCAGGAAGGATAAACGCATCAGATGGATTGAGGTCAGAGAAAAGGAATCTCCGCAATTGATTGCGCGCAGAATAATATCCCTCGCAGGGCTGGAAAAAATTAGCCTGCTCGGGGTCAATTCGCCGCAAGAATTAAAACGAAAGGATCATTGGTGGAAAAAGCGTTGCTGGTAACAATAAAATTAAAGCACGAAAAGGACGGCTGGGCTGTTGAAGATATGGCCGAGGAGCTTGAGGAGCTGGCTGTCACCTGCGGCGCTTCGATATTAGATAATATCGCCTGCGCAATTGAAAAACCGACGCCTAATTTCTTTATCGGCCGGGGAAAGGCGCAGGAAATTTCTTTTCTGGCTCAGGAGCTTGAGGCGGATACGGTTATTTTCAGCCGCGATTTATCAGGTACGCAGCAGAGAAATTTAGAGGAAGTTATCGGCAAGAAAACAATTGACCGGACGCAGCTGATATTGGATATCTTCGCGCGCCATGCCAGAAGCCCGGTAGGAAAAATGCAGGTTGAACTGGCACAGCTTGAATATCTTCTGCCGCGGCTGATCGGCAAGGGCCTGATCCTCTCCCGCACAGGAGGCGGCATCGGCACCAGCGGCCCCGGCGAACAAAGGCTTGAGATCGATAGAAGGCGGATCAGGAAAAAGATAGACAAACTGAGAAGCGATTTGGATTCTTATTCCACGCATAGAGATACTGCCCGCAAGAAGCGCAAGGATAACGCGCTTCCGCAGGTGGCGTTTGTCGGTTATACAAACGCCGGTAAGTCAACGCTGCTTAATGCCCTTACCGGCAGCAGCCAGGTTGTTGCTGACAGCCTCTTTACTACGCTGGATACGCTCTCTAAGAATCTGGAGCTGCCTAACGGAGAACATGTGATTCTTTGCGATACGGTAGGGTTCCTGGATAACCTGCCGCATCATCTTGTTGAATCGTTTAAGGCGACTTTGGAAGAAGTTACCCAGGCAGACCTTTTAGTGCATGTCCTTGACGCTTCCCATCCTAAAATACATGAACATAGCCGTTCGGTTTTTGAGGTCCTGAAGCAATTAGGCGCCGATGAAAAGCCCGTAATCACCGCCTTAAATAAGATTGATGCAGTAGAGGATAAGGGAGCAGTAGAAATCCTCAGAAACGGTTTTCAGGAAGCGGTTTTGATTTCCGCTAAGACGAAAGAAAACCTGGATCTGCTCTTGGGCAGGATAGAACAGAGTTTTGCCGCAAGGATGCGTTATCTAGAGATAGTTATCCCACATTCGCATATCGGCCTAATAGACCTGTTTTATCGCGAGGGCAAAGTCCGTCAGATCGATTACCTGCAGCAGGGTATAGAAGTGAAATTGACCCTCCCGGTAATCCTTGCCGAAAAGTTATTAAGCGATAAAAAAGTAAAATTATTATAGTTGACAAAAAAAGAAAATATGCTAAAATCCTGTTTTAGCACTCTCAGCATTAAAGTGCTAATCATTCAACCCCCAGTTTAATAGTCGATATTTTGCTATAAGCTAAATCTATGGTACGCACGGTAGACTACGATTCCAGGCAAAAAGCAGTGTTATCTGCGGCGCTTAACCGCTATATCAAGCACGCGGAACCGGTTTCTTCGCAGGATATCGCCCGGGATTTTAATTTAAGCCCGGCGACCATCCGGAATATCTTCGTCGAGCTTGAAGGGGCGGGCTACCTTACCCATCTGCATACCTCCGGCGGAAGGGTGCCGACTAATAAAGGCTACCGTTATTATGTGGATTTCCTTGCTTCTCAAATGGGCATCTTGAAGGAAGAGAAGGAGCGCATTCAGCACCAGTATAACAAGAAAATCCAGAAGCTTGAGGATGCCCTGGATAAGACGTCCGGGGTGATCTCCGCGATTACTCATTACGCCGGGATAGTCTCATTCTTAGACTGGCATGATAAATTTTTCTATAAGGGGATGAGCCTGATTCTGGAGCAGCCGGAGTTCCGCGATATTGAAAAGATGCGACTTTTAATCGGGATGGTCGAAGAGAAGCAGAGGCTTTTGGATATTATCAACCGGGATTTTGACGGTAAGGTTAAAGTCTATATAGATAAGGAATTAGAATGCCCTGAAATGGGGGGGTGTTCGCTGGTAGTTTCAAGTTACCGCCGGGCAAACCGCACCTCAGGGAGGCTGGCGGTTTTAGGCCCGATGCGTATGGAATACGGGCATATTATTTCCAGCCTGGAATATATTTCAGGCGTATTAAGCGAGATATTGGATGCCATATAAAGATGGAAGAGAAAAAAGATAATAATAAAGTACAGGACAAAGATAAAGAAATAGTCTTGAAAGAATCCGATTATCTTGCCCTTAAGGCTGAGGCGGATAAGGCGAAAGACTGCTGGGATAAGCTTTTAAGGGTGCAGGCGGAATTTGAAAATACGCGCAAGCGCCTGCAAAAAGAGAAGCAGGAATTCATAAAGTTCGCCAATGAAGGGCTGATTGTAGAGTTATTAAATATCCTTGATGATTTAGAGAGGGCGGTAGATTTAGCCGAGACTAAACACCAGGATTTACCGGCATTTTTAAAGGGTATCGAAATGATCCTGGCGCATCTTCACGATATGCTTAAGGAGCACGGGGTTAAGCATATCGAGGCCAGTGGCAAGCCTTTTGACCCGCATCTGCATGAGGCGCTGATGCAGGTTGAAGATAAAAGTAAGGATGAGAATATGGTATTAGAAGAGCTGCAGAAAGGTTATTTATTGAATGACCGGGTAATCAGGACGGCGAAGGTTAAGGTTTCTAAAAAATAATATTACCCCTCGCAGTGCTCGGGGTCATTTTTCCCCGAGCGCCAGAGGCTGGGAAAAAAATGGGGAGGTGTAACGTGGCAAAAGTTATCGGAATCGACTTGGGGACATCAAATTCAGCGGCTGCGGTTATGGAGGCAGGCAGGCCGGTGATTATTCCTTCGGCAGAAGGCGCCGGCGTTGCATCAGGTAAGGCCTTTCCTTCTTACGTAGCTTTTACGAAGGAGGGGCAGAAGCTGGTTGGAGAGCCGGCAAGGCGCCAGGCGGCAATAAATGCCGAAGGCACGATCCAGGCGGCAAAACGCAAGATGGGGACAGACTTTAAGTTTAAGGTCTTCGGCAAGGAATATACTCCGCAGCAGATTTCCGCCTTTATCCTGCAGAAGATCAAGCAGGATGCCGAGGCCTACTTAGGGGATAAGGTGGAAGAGGTAGTTATAACTTGCCCGGCCTATTTTAATGACAATCAGCGCCAGGCTACTAAAGACGCCGGTGAGATAGCGGGGTTAAAGGTTTTGCGTATCATCAACGAACCTACGGCTGCCTGTTTAGCCTATGGCTTAGAGAAAGCGCAGAAGGCCCAGAAGATCATGGTTTTTGACCTCGGCGGAGGGACATTAGACGTTACCATAATGGAGATGGATCAGGGGGTATTCCACGTACAATCCACATCCGGAGACACCCAGTTAGGCGGCACAGATATGGATAAGGTACTGCTTGAGTATATCTCCGGGCAATTCAAGCGTGAAACCGGACTGGAATTAATGAATGATAAAATGGCAGTACAGAGATTGCGTGAGGCGGCAGAAAAGGCAAAGATCGAATTATCCTCTACTGTAAGCACGGATATCAACCTTCCTTTTATTACTGCCGATGCCTCTGGACCTAAGCATCTGACCATGTCGATTAGCCGGGCGAAATTGGAAGATTTAGTCAGCCCGATTATTGAACGCTGCCGTCATCCCATGGAGCAGGCTATCAGTGACGCCAAATTAACGGCTAAGGATATCGATCGCATCATCATGGTCGGGGGGCCCACCCGGATGCCGATAGTGCAGAAGTTTGTCGAAGATTACGTCGGCAAGAAGATCGAACGCGGGGTCGACCCTATGGAATGCGTAGCTTTAGGCGCAGCCGTGCAGGCGGCGATTATCAAGGGCGATGTTAAGGATGTGCTGCTGCTTGACGTAACTCCTCTTTCTCTGGGTATCGAGACTCTGGGAGGGGTAAATACAAAATTAATCGAAAGAAATGCCTCTATTCCTACACAGAAGAGCCAGATTTTCTCTACGGCCGCTGACAATCAAACCGCAGTCACCATCCGTGTTCTGCAGGGTGAGCGTCCGATGGCGGATGATAATGTGGAGTTGGGCAGGTTTGACCTGGTGGGGATCCCGGCGGCACCGCGCGGCATCCCGCAGATTGAAGTAAAATTCGATATTGACCGCGACGGGATCGTGCACGTCTCTGCCAAGGATTTGGGCACCGGTAAAGAGCAGAAGATTCAGATTACCGCACCCAAGAAGTTATCCAAGGAAGAGATTGACAAGATGGTCAGGGACGCTGAAAAATTTGCCTCCGAAGACGCCAAAAAGAAAGAAGAGGTTGAGGCAATAAATCAGGCCGATTCCTTAGTCTATGCAACGGAGAAATCACTGAAGGATTTCGGCGATAAGGTCAGCCAGCAGGAGCGCGCTGATATTGAAGCTAAAGCCAATGACCTGAAGGCCGCGATAAAAGACCGTAATATTGAGCGGATTAAACGCGGTATGGATGAGTTGACTAAGGCCTCGCATAAGCTGGCAGAAGAGATATATAAACAATCCGCGGCAAAGCAGCAAGAAGGTCAAGGCCAAGGTCGAGGCCAAGGTAAGGAGCAGGCGCAAGAAGATGGCCCGAAAGAGAAAAAAAAGGACGAAGATATCATCGACGCGGACTTCAAAGAGGAAGATAAGGAGTAGTTTTCAGTTTTCGGTTTTCAGTTTTCAGATAAAAATGGTCTGACAACTGATAACTGACAACTGATAACTGACATGAGTACCAAGCGTGATTACTACGAAATTCTGGGAGTGAAAAAGAGCGCCACTCTGGATGAGATCAAAAGGGCTTACCGGGAGTTGGCGCTTCGTTTTCATCCGGATAGAGTGCCGCATGAACAGAAGAAGGAAGCCGAGGAGAAGTTTAAAGAGATCTCCGAGGCTTATGCGGTCCTTTCGGATTCCCAGAAGCGCGCGCTTTATGACCAATACGGCCACTCCGGGATCGACCAGAAGTATGCCTATCAAGATATATTCAAGGGCGCGGATTTCTCCAGCATCTTTGAAGGTATGGGCGAATACGGTATGGGCGGGGGGATATTTGACGAGATCTTCAGCGACTTAGGATTTGATATTTTCGGAGGCAGAGGCAGGAGAGGCGCGCGCGCCAGGCGCGGGAGAGATTTAGAGGTTACGGCAAGCATAACATTGGAGGAAGCGGCTTTTGGCACGGAAAAAACTATTAACCTGCCGCGTTACGAAGTTTGTACTACCTGTTCCGGATCAGGGGCAAAGCCGGGGACTAAGAAAGTAACCTGCCCCCAATGTAAAGGCTCCGGGCGCACCGTTGTTTCAAACGGGTTCTTCCAAATGGCGCAGACCTGTTCGCGTTGCCGCGGAGAGGGCTCTACGATACAGACCCCCTGTCCGGACTGCCGGGGGGAAGGCAAGACAAAGATTACCCGCAAAATAAAGGTAAAGATCCCTGCCGGAGTGGATACCGGTTCGCATTTAAGGATACGCGGGGAAGGGGAAACGGCAGCAGCAGGCAGCGGAGACCTTTATGTGATTATTGAAGTCCAGACGCATCCGGTTTTTCAACGGCACGATAATGATATACTTACCGAGATTAATATCGGACTCGGGAAAGCGGTTTTAGGCGGGGAGGCGGAAGTCCATACTTTAAACGGCAGGATAAAGATGAAGATTCCCGCCGGCACGCAGAGCGGCAGGATTTTCCGGCTGAAGGGGAAAGGGATTGCCGATGTTCACGGAAGAGGCGTGGGAGATGAGTTAGTAAGAGTCTATGTGCAGATACCCATCCGCCTGACCGCAGAGCAGCGCCGCCTGATGGAAGAGTTTGCCAGGTTAAACAACGAAGAAGTGGATAGGGGAAGTTTCGGAGAGAAAATTAAAAGAGCCTTTAAGTGAGTGAGCTCATAGTTGATAGGTGGAGTTTCTGCAGGGAGCGAGCTACATGCCGACATACGAATACGAGTGCCCGCATTGCGGGCACAAATTTGAAGCTTTTCAAAATATAAAGGACCAGCCCCTTGAAAAATGCCCTAAGTGCGAGCGTAAACCGCGCCGCCTTATCGGCAGCGGCTCGGGAATAATTTTTAAAGGCAGCGGTTTTTATGCTACTGACTACCGTAAGAAAAGCACAAGCGGCTCAAAGCCGCAATCCTGCCCTAAGGCTAATGACGGCTGCGGCGCCTGCCCGCACAAGCATGATTAAATACATGGCTTAGGGCAGGAATTTATGATATATTACTTTCTTATTTACCGCATACTAAATCTATAGATGGCCAAAGTAAAGCCTTTTAAGGCAGTTGTTTATAGCCAGAACAGATCTCCCGATATTTCCCGTTTGGTCTGCCCTCCTTATGACGTTATCTCTTTCGAAAAACAGCGATACTACCATGATTTAGATTCCAGTAATTTTATCCATATCCTGCTGGGGATGGATATTCCCGGAGAAGATAAATACCGCAGGGCAGGTGAAAATTTCAGGCAGTGGCTCAAAGACGGCATATTGTCACAAGAGGAGCAGCCTGCGGTATACTACTACATCCAGGAGTTTAAGGTCATGGGGGAGAAGAAGGCGCGCAGAGGGTTTATCGCGCTTTTACACCTGGGGGAGGGAAAGTCTTCCGCCTTCGGACATGAGAATACCCACCGGGAGGCCAAAGAAGACAGGCTTAAGTTGATCCGGCAGGTCAAGGCTAACCTAAGCCCGATATTCGCAATATTTGTGGATAAGAAGCGCCTGATAAATAATATTTACGAACACGCGGTTAAGGACAGACTGCCTTTTATCGACATTACAGATGACGAGGGGGTAAGCCATAAATTATGGAGAATCGATTCTCCACAGCTGCTTAGCGATATTGAGTCAAAGATGGTGGCTGAAGACATCTTTATCGCTGACGGGCACCACCGTTATGAAGTTGCGCAAGCCTACCGTCAGGAGCTTAGGGATAGGGGCCAGGTGATAAGCGAAGATGATAATCGTAATTATATATTGTCGTATTTTACCAATACAGACGCACGCGGTCTTGAGATTATGCCGATTCACAGGCTGGTAAGGTTAAAGCGCGAAATCGGCGCCGAAGAGTTGATATCGAAGCTTAAAGTTAACTTTGATATAGAAGAGATCAGGGATAAAGCCCGTTTTTTCTTTTTGTTGCGTAAGGGCGGGCGCAGCGAGCATTTAATGGGGATGTATAGGGGGGGGAGATTCTGGTTGGTCCGTCTCAAGAACGTTAAGATCTTAGACCGGGAGTTTCCGGATAAGCCGAAAGAGTACAGCAATCTTGATGTAGCAGTTTTGAATTCGCTTATCCTTGAGAAGGCCCTGCGTATTGATCTCCAGGATAAAGAGGCTTTGAGTTTCAGCCATAACGCCGAAGAGCTTATTACTCAAGTTAACCAGGGGGATGCGAGGATAGCTTTTTTTCTCAACCCGGTGGCGGTAGAGCAGATCATAGCCCTGGCTTTAAAGGGGGAGAAGATGCCGCCGAAGTCGACGTATTTCTACCCCAAGGTGTTATCGGGATTAGTAATAAATAAATTTAACTCAGAAGGTTAAGGTTCAGGTTAAGATTGAGGTTGAGATGGCGCTATTCGGCAAACCAAAATATACGATAGTTCGGCTGAAGAAAAAAGATATGCCAGACGGGCTTTGGACTAAATGCGAAGAGTGTTCCGAGGTCCTCTATAATAAGACTCTGGATGAGAATCTTAAAGTCTGCCCGAAGTGCAATTACCATTTTACATTAGGGGCTTACGAAAGAATCGCTACGCTTCTCGATGAAGGCACTTTTGAGGAATTTGATAAAGATATGGATTCCAGAGATCCGCTTCTTTTTAAAGGCCCCAAGACTTATAAAGAGAAACTTTCCCAGGACCAGAAGTCCACCGGAATGAGGGATGCGGCAATCACCGGCTCGGGCGCCCTGGAGGGGAAAAAAATCATTGTCGCCGTAACGGATTCGCGCTTTATCATGGGGTCTATGGGTTCGGTGGTAGGAGAAAAGATTACGCGTGCCATAGAAGCCGCAACCAAAAATAAGCAGCCTGTAGTCATCGTTTCAGGTTCCGGCGGCGGGGCGAGGATGTATGAAGGGATGTTCAGCTTGATGCAGATGTCCAAGACCTGTGCCGCGCTTTCTTATCACAACCGGCAGGGATTGCCGTATATCTCCGTATTAACTAACCCCACTATGGCGGGGGTGATGGCTTCTTTTGCGGGAGTGGGGGATGTGATTATTGCCGAGCCGAAGGCCTTGATAGGTTTTACCGGCCCGCGCGTAATAGAGCAGACAATCAGGCAGAAGCTGCCGCCGGGCTTCCAGCGCTCCGAATTTCTACTTGAGCACGGCCTGATAGACATGATTGTGCACCGTAAAAATTTGAAAAACACGGTAAGCCAACTACTTGATTATTTAAGTTAGAGTATTATAATAAGGGTTCAGTTCATTGCGGCGAAAGAGCGAGTTTCATGGCGCAGGTAAGTCTACAGAATATAACTAAGGTTTTTCCCGGCGGGGTGAAGGCCGTGGATAACGTGAATCTGGGGATTGAAAATAAAGAATTCATGGTGCTGGTAGGGCCTTCAGGTTGCGGTAAGTCTACTACCTTGAGGATGGTCGCCGGGCTTGAGGATATAAGCTCCGGGAATATCTATATAGGTAATAAGCTCGTCAATGAAGTTCCGGCAAAAGACCGTGACATTGCCATGGTTTTCCAGAATTACGCGCTTTACCCGCACATGACGGTGTTTGAGAACATGTCTTTCGGGCTGAGATTAAGGAGATACTCTAAAAAAGAGATAATTGAGCGCGTAAACGAATCCGCAGAAATATTAGGCATAAAGCGCTTGCTCAGCCGTCGTCCGAAAGAGCTCTCCGGCGGCGAAAGGCAGCGCGTAGCCGTAGGCAGGGCGATTGTACGTAAGCCCATAGTTTTCTTATTCGACGAGCCGTTGAGCAATTTAGACGCCAAGCTCAGGGTGCAGATGCGCACCGAAATCCATAAACTGCATATCCGGCTTCAGACAACGATTATTTACGTCACCCATGACCAGGTAGAAGCTATGACTATGGGTAACCGTATCGCGGTAATGAAAGACGGAGTAGTACATCAGGTAGCTGACCCGATTTCCATCTATGATAAACCGAAGAATAAATTCGTCGCCGGTTTTGTCGGGTCTCCTCCGATGAATTTTATGTCAGGCAAAGTCATCAAGAAGGAAAGGCGCCTCTATTTTGACGAAGGTAAGATATCGGTTAAGATTGTGGATGATATGCTTGATAAAATGTCGCCTTACGAAGGCAAAGAAGTAGTTTTTGGTATCCGCGCCGAAGACATCTACGATAAACTTTTTGTCTCTGAAGCGCCGCCTGAGAATGTTGTAAGAGTCAGCTGTGAAGTATTTGAGCCGATGGGTTCGGAAGTATACCTCTACCTGAATACCGGCAAGCACACTTTTATTGCCCGCGTCGGGGCCCATGACCGGCCACAGGTTAACCAGGACCTGGATTTGGTCTTCGATATGAGCAAAGTACATTTCTTCGATAAAGACACCGAGGAGACTATTGTCTAGGCATATAAAAGAAAGATACCCCCTACGCGATACGTAAAGTTTGCTCCACATATTTTAGTTATTCTCGCCCTGTATCTGATCCTCCCCGTGTGGCTCTACCTTAAAACAGGCTATTTTAGCGGTCTCTCGCTCTTTTTTCTCTATTTTTTCTGCGCAGTTGCCTGTTTCTTGAGTTTTCTTAAGTATAACGAGAAGGTAAATAAGATCTATCTTAAGAATTTAGACCTTAGCGAAGAGGATAATATTATCCGCCAGGAAATATTCCGCCAGGGGGCTATCGGCTTTTCTCTTGACGAGAAAAAAGAGCGTTATATGGAACTTAACGCCATGGTTGAAGGGATAAACCGGGATTTATCGCTTGAGGCGATGACCGATAAAATAAGCGAAACGGCTTTTCGGCTTATCGGCAGGAGGAAAGGCAATTGTATCCTCTATCTGGCTGATGACCGTACACAAAAAATAAGTATTGTTAAGACTAAGAAAGAAGACCCCGGCCTGGTGATAAAAGCTAAAGAGGGGGATATCTTTGACACCTGGGTGTCGAGGCATGCCAGCCCCCTGCTTGTCGAGGATATAAAGAAAGATTTCCGTTTTGACCTGGGAAAAATTGATGCTCAGCCTGCTATAGGCTCTTTAATCAGTGCGCCCTTTATCAGCGCCCACCGGTTCTTAGGGATCCTGAGGCTGGAGCATCCGCAGCCGGGATTTTATTCTCTTGATGATCTGAGGTTTTTAAGCACTATTTGCGATACCGGCGCCGTGGCACTGGAGAATAGCCAGCTCTTCCAGCGCACGCAGGAGCTGGCGATACATGATGAACTCACCGGGCTTTACACTAAAGGGTATTTTATGGAGCGCTTAAAAGAAGAATTAAAGAGGAGCCAGCGCCAGGGGAGGGTATTCTCGCTATTGATGCTGGACATAGATTTATTTAAGAAATACAACGATAAGTTCGGGCATACCGCCGGAGACATGGTGCTGCGTGCTTTAAGCGCAAATACCTCAGGATTCCTGGGGCAGACAAGCCCGGTTGTCTGCCGTTTCGGGGGGGAAGAGTTCTGTGCGATTTTGCCGGGCATAGATAAGGAGGGTGCCTGTAGGGTAGCCGAAGACTTACGCCGTAAGATAGAGGAGATAAAGATAAATCTACGCAGGCAGGAGAGTGCGGTTACCGTATCTATAGGGGTTTCCGGGTTTCCCGAAGATGCCCAGGATGCAGAGGTTTTGATTATAAAAGCTGACCGGGCAATGTACGAGGCAAAACAAGAAGGCAGAAATAAGGTTTTTTGCGCAAAGTAGTTTCAGGGAGAATTTAATGATATCCGGTAATTTAGTATCTTTATCGCTGTCATTATCGTTATATTTCTACCTGCGCTTTCTTCTTCGCCGGATAAAGCCGGAAGTTGAGCGTAAAGCCGATTACCTCAAATTACAGCGCGAAAAACTAGAGAAGGATTTGCATACGCTAAGCGAGGAAAACCGCACTAAGGCAGAGGGGGTAGGCAATTTAGTAAAACTTTACGATATTACTAAAGCAATCTGCAGTTCTTTGAAGGAAGAGGAGGTATTTAATAATTTTCGTGGACTCCTTGGTAAGCATATGTCTTTTGATGACTGCCGTTTTATAAAAACAGAGTCGCAATTACCTCAATTTAAAGGTTATACGGTTTTCCCTCTCGGTTCCCAAGCGCGCCCGGACGGATACCTTTTAATCAGCGGCCTCGATCGTAATAATTCAGCTAAATTTGAGATATTGAGGCAGCAATTTCTGCTGGGGATCAAGAGGGCAAGCCTCTATCAGGCGGTTGCGGAACTGGCAATCACAGATTCGCTTACCGGCCTGTTCAGCCGCCGCTACCTGATGCAGAGGTTCGGCGAAGAAATTGAACGCTCCCGGAAATTCAAGTTCAAATTTGCCGTCCTGATGATTGATATAGATCATTTTAAGAGTTTTAATGATCATTACGGCCATCTGGTAGGAGATGCTATTTTGAAAGAAGCCGCGCGCCTGATTAAGGAGAATATCAGGCAGATAGACGTTGTGGGCAGGTACGGAGGAGAAGAGTTTATCGTGCTGCTTACCGAAATAGAGAGAGACCAGGCACTCTTTGCGGCAGAACGTATCCGGCAGTCGATTCATGAAAAAGTGATAAAAGCCTATGATGAAAAGATTAATGTAGCCGCAAGCATCGGATTGGCTCTTTTTCCGGAAGACGCCGGAGAAGCCATTTCTTTAATAGAAAAATCAGATCAGGCGCTCTATTCGGCAAAGAACGCCGGCCGCAACCGGGTATGCGTTTACGGCGATAGCCAGGCAAAGTAGATTAATTTTCTTGCCCCGTTAGAAATTTTGTGCTAATGTATATCGATAATTTCTAACGGGGTTATTATTTTTAGAAAACTGCATCGGATATGGCAAAAAAGCGGAGCAAATACATAATCTGTATTGATTTAGGCGGAACTAACTTAAGAATCGCCCTGGTTAACCCCTCGCTTAAGATTATAAAACGAAAGTCCTTGTATACCGGAAAGTTCGACAATAGAGATGGGCTTATCCGCGGAATCTGTGTTTCGGTTAAGAAATTTATTCAGGAAGGAAAGTTGAATAGAATCAATATCTTAGGTATAGGCATCGGGGTGCCCGGTCCGGTTGATTTTGACTGCGGGAGGATTCAATACCTGCCTAATCTCCGCGGTTGGAAGGGTTTCCCGCTGAAGGGCATATTGGAAAAAAAATCGGGATTTCCGGTATTTATTGACAATGACGCCAATCTGATGGGTTTGGCAGAACTGAGGATGGGCGCAGCAAAGAGATTTACGAATTCTCTTTGCCTTACGCTCGGTACGGGTGTAGGGGGCGCGCTGATTATCAATAAAAATCTTTACCGCGGGTCTACTTTTAATGCCGGCGAAGCAGGGCATATGCCGATAAATGAAAACGGCGAACGCTGCAATTGCGGCGGACGCGCCTGCCTGGAAGTTTATGTAGGCAACAAAAGGATTCTCGCTATCGCAAGAAAGGTTTTCGGCAGGGATATTACGCTTGAGCAGCTTAGCGGCTTGGCAAAAAAGGGCAATACGGCGGCAGTTAAAGTCTGGAATGATACGGCGGCTCATATCGGCGTCGCCCTTAGCGCAGTCGTAAACCTGCTTAATCCGGATGCTATCGTTATCGGAGGAGGGGTGGCCAATGCCGGGAATGTGCTGTTCAGCAGAATAAGAAAGACTATCTCCGGCCGGGCCATGCCTGCCCAGGCAAGGCACGTAAAGGTACTAAAGGCAAAGTTAGGCAACGATGCCGGATTAATCGGGGCAGCGATATTGGTAAAAGAAAACCTACAATAATGAGATTAAGAAGCCATATTTCCAAAAGCCTGATCTTTTTTCTTGCCAGCATGGCTTTGAGTTTTTCCAGCTTTGCTTTTGCCGAAGAGGCGGGTAAGAAAGCCGAGCCGATCATTATTAACGGCGACCGGGTGGAGTATGTTACGGAAAGCAAGGAATTTACCGCAAGCGGTAATGTTGAAGTAGATTATAAGGGTTCGAAGCTTACCTGCGCGCGGTTAGTTTTGAATACTGAAACTAAGGATGTAACCGCCCAGGGTAATGCCAGGCTGGATACCGCAGAAGGTACGGTAGAAGGCGATAAGCTGATCTATAATTTCAATACGAAAGTGGGTACAATCATAGATGCGGAATTCCGCTCTAACCCTTACTTCGGCAGGGGAGACAGCATGCGCAAGGTCAGCGAAGACGAGTTTATTACCCGCTGGTCCTATATTACTACCTGCAGCTTTGATCGTCCTCATTACCGCATTAAATCCCGGCGCGTAAACTTCTTTCCCGGCGATAAAATACAAACCCGCGATTCTGTTTTTTATCTGGGCCCGGTACCCGTGCTTTATCTGCCCCGCTATAACCACAGCCTGCGTGATCCGATGATGCACATCCAGCTGATGCCCGGCAAGAGTAAAGATTGGGGTTATTATCTGCTTACTGCCTCAAGGTATAATCTTACGGAAGACATAACCGGAAGGCTTTATTTAGACTTAAGGTCAAAGTTGGGCGTGGGTGAGGGCTTCGGAGTGAATTATAAGGGAGCGGATATCGGTAAGGGCGATTTTAAATTTTATTATACTCACGAAGAACCCAGGGAACGTTTTTTAAATAGCGATAGCAACTCCGACCGTATTCTGGAGAGGCCGACCGGCAGATACCAGAGATACCTCATCCGCCTGCGCCATAAGTGGGAGCCTGACGAGCGGACCAATGCCATGGTAGAATATTATAAAATAGCTGATTCCAAAAGAACGCTTTTAGGCAGCGGAAATAATTTTCTTAAGGATTATTTTTTCCGCGAATACGAGAAAGATTCTCAGCCGCTATCTTATATTTCTGCCCACCGCGCGTTTGATTACGCCAGCCTCGACCTTGTGATTCAAAAGCGCGTAAACCGCTGGTATTCCCAGGAAGAGAAACTGCCGGAGATAAAATTTACCCTCCCGCAGTTTAAAGTCGCCAGCACTCCGTTTTACTTTGAGGATGCAAGCTCGTATATGAATTATAATTATAAGAACGAGGTCCCTTCAGACAGGGACAACGATATCACCTACAACCAGTATGATACTTATAATAAGATCTCCCTGCCTACGAGAGTATCTTTCATCAACTTTACGCCTTTTACTTCAGTCCAGGCTTTAATTCAAGACAAAAATGATGTTTACGGATCAACGGCGCATCTGACCGGCGAAGTCGGTTCGGAATTGACCACCAAGTTTTACCGGCTTTTCAATATTAAGACCGACTTTCTTGGGCTGAATATCAACAATCTCAGGCATGTTATCACTCCCACCGCAAATTATACCTATACCAATACTTCCCTGACCCCGACAAATAAATTGAAACTCGGCGGCGATTCCTCTACCGGAGGGGGGGCGGTTGCTTTGGCCCTTGAGAATAAATTACAGACTAAGCGCAGCGGCCAAAGTGTGGACCTGGCATATTTTAATATCAATACCGTTTATAATGTGAGATCTAATAACGTCAATCCTTCGGGAAGCGGTTTTTCTGACTTCCTCTTTGACCTTGAATTAAGGCCCTACTCATGGATGGAATTTAAGGGGGATGCCACATTTAAGCGCTCAGGCGGTGAATCGGAAGTCAACTACAACCATTTCAGCGACGCTAATTTCGATTTAAACTTTTCTTTCGGTTCGGAACGCTCCTTCGGTATCGGCCAGAGATATGAGCGCAAAGGCGGCAATGACCTTACTTATAGTTTAATTTGGCGGCTTAATCCGAAATGGAAAGTTTCGTTTTATCAGAGGCGTAATTTTAAAGATACCGCTTCGGCAAGTGCTGGCCTTCGCGAGCAGGAATATACTATTTCGCGCGATTTCCACTGCTGGGCAGGAGAGCTTACTTATAACGTAAAAAGGGGCCATGGCGAGGGTATCTGGCTGGTATTCAGGCTTAAGGCATTCCCAGAGCTTGAGTTTGAGTATAACCAGAGTTATCACGCTCCCAAACCTGGGTCGCAATCGAGCAAGTGATTTAGCTAAGAGTTTGGAGTTGGGAGTGAGGAGCAGATATGAATATATCGATAATTGGGTCAGGATATGTGGGATTGGTAACCGGTGCCTGCCTGGCAGAACTCGGCAACCGCGTGGTCTGTGTTGACAATGACCGTAAGAAGGTAGCGGCTTTAAAAAAAGGTAATCTGCCGATCTATGAGCTGGGGTTAAGGGAGCTGATTGAAAAAAATGCCGCAAAAAAAAGGCTTAAATTCAGCGATAGCATCAAAGAAGCGGTAAAGTTTTCAGAGATCATCTTCATCGCCGTGGGGACTCCTCCTTTGGATAACGGAGAGGCGGATCTGACCGGGATAGAAAGCGTGGCAAAAAATATTGCTTTGAATATGACCGCTTACCGGCTGATAGTCGAAAAATCCACGGTTCCGGTTGAAACCGGCAGCTGGGTAAAACACACTATAGAGACATATATAAAGAAGAAGGTGCATTTTGACGTAGCTTCTAACCCGGAATTCTTAAGGGAGGGGCAGGCGATAAACGATTTCATGCATCCTGACCGGGTTGTCATCGGAGTTGAGTCGGCGAAGGCGCGGGAGCTGTTAATGCTGCTTTATAAGCCGTTGAACGCTCCGATAGTAGTTACCGATATTAAATCAGCGGAGCTGATAAAACACGCCTCCAATGCTTTCCTTGCCACGAAGATATCCTTTATTAATGCGGTTGCGCGTATCTGTGATTATGCCGGTGCCGATGTAGTGCAGGTGGCAAACGGCATGGGATTGGATAAGCGGATCGGCCGGGGTTTTTTAAATGCCGGTTTAGGTTACGGAGGCTCCTGTTTTCCCAAAGATCTGGATGCCTTTATCAACATCTCTAACAAAGTCGGCTATGATTTCAGCCTGCTTCGGGCAGTCAAGGAGATTAATGAAGGGCAAAAGACCTTTTTCGTAAATAAGGTAAAGGAAAACCTCTGGATACTTAGGGATAAAATTATTACCGTACTGGGGCTTTCTTTTAAGCCTAATACCGATGACCTGCGCAGCGCCCCGGCTATAGATATAATAAAGTCGTTTCAGGCAGAGGGGGCTAAAGTAAGGGTATATGACCCGGTAGCCATGCTTAAAGCGAAGCAACTCTTAGGCGGAGTGGAGTTTTCCAAAGACGCTTACCAGGCCTGTAAGTCAAGCGACGCCCTCTTGGTTATTACCGAGTGGGATGAATTTAAAGAACTTGATTTTTCCAGGATAAAGAAACTTTTAAAGAGGCCTTTGATCATCGACGGCCGTAATATTTACGAACCGCGGCAGATGAAGAAGCTGGGTTTTCGTTATATCGGTATCGGCAGAAAGAGCGTCGCTGGGTGAAGCTGACTTTAATCTTTAAGGCCTTTTTGGGGATAATTTTTACGGCGGCTCTGCTGATTTTTATCTTTCCGCTGATTTCTCTGCTGTTGCCTGAGAAGACAAAGGACCATTTTTATTCAACGGTAACTTTTGAGGTAATCGCGAATAGGATAGCGCCGGCAAGGGAAGATAAACAGCAACAGGCGCATCAGCTCTTTGATTATGTGAGGATGAATATTTTTTTGCCACGCGGATCATTGCCTTACGAAGGCAAGCCCTTGGATTACCTGATTAAAGGGGTCGGTTGGTGCGATTATATGGCAAGAGTCTTTAACCGGCTCCTGGCGCAGAGGGGCATACCCGCCAGATATGCGATGATGATGCCCCGGGAAGAGGGGCCATCGGTACATACCTTAAATGAGGTCTATCTGGGCGAGAAATGGGGTGTTTTTGACCCATTAACTGGCGTTATCTTTGACGATGGCCGCGGTGGTTATTACTCCCTCGATGAAATATCAGCTGATTCGTCAATAAGGGATAGGAACCTCAGGATATCGGCAATCAGAGAGCTTTCCGGGAGCGAGGAAGATTTTTACGCTGCAATGTTCCCGATTAAATACTCCCCCTCAAGATCAGAGGCGGTAACAGAGGATATCCATATCTTTGATTGGATTACAATGAAGTATGTCGATCTTTTTGGCAGGCCGTTTAGCGATAATTATCAGGATTTTTATTTATCGTCTAAAACCGATATCTTAGAGGGCGCAGAGAAGCTTTTCTCCCTAGCCAGGAATTATGACCTTTACGGCAGGATGGATAAGGCAGAAGAAACCTATAGATTATTATCGCAGCGTTACCCGGCAAGTTCTTATGCAGAAGACAGCCAGTTCTTTTTAGGAGTTCTCTATACAAACCAGCTGAATGATTTTGAGAAGGCAAAAGAGACATTGGAAAATTTGCTGGCGCTTTATCCGGATTCAAAATGGCATTCTGAGGCAAATTTTTATTTGGGGATAGTTTACGATAAGGTAGGGGATACAAAAAGGGCAGGCAGTTTTTTCCTGGATTATTCCGGGCTTAAGCTGAATACGGATGCTATGCTTAGGTTGATTTCTGCCAAAGCGAAAGAGGAAGATGCGATTATTCAATAATTACACTGATTTAGCGCGAAAACTGAAATCTAAAAAAGCAAAGATTGCGGTGATAGGGTTAGGTTATGTCGGCTTGCCGCTAGCCGTTGAATTTGCCAGAGAGGGCTTCTCTGTTACCGGCATAGAGATCGATAAGGATAGGCTCTCGCATATCAGAAGAAAAGAATCTTATATTACAGATATAACCAGCCTTCAGCTGGAAGAAATTATCAATACGAAAAGATTATCTGCCGCTGCAGAATTTTCCGCGGCCAAAGATGCCGATATAATCATTATCTGCGTGCCGACTCCCTTAAAACGGAAATACCATCCGGATATTTCCTATATAAAGCAGGCAGTAAAAGCGATTTCCGCGAATATGAAGAGGGGTTCCCTGGTGGTCTTGGAGAGCACCACCTATCCCGGTACTACCGAAGAAGTAATCCTGCCGCTATTAGAGGGGAAAAATAAAAAACACGGCAGGGATTTTTACCTGGCTTTTTCTCCGGAGAGGATTGATCCTAATAACAGGGATTTTCCCGTGCATAAGATTCCGAAAATAGTAGGGGGCATTACCCCTGAGGCAACAGAATTAGCGGCTTTAACATATAAAAACATAATCGGAAAAGTCGTCCCTGTTTCTTCTTCCCGCGTTGCAGAAGCGGCAAAACTCTTGGAAAATACATTTCGCCTGATCAATATCGGCATGATTGATGAATTAGCGATGATGGCGCATAAGATGAATATAGATATCTGGGAGGTTATTGAAGCAGCAAAAACGAAACCCTTCGGCTTTATGCCTTTTTATCCCGGGCCGGGAGTCGGCGGGCACTGTATACCTAAAGATCCCCTGTATCTTTATTGGAAAGCCAGGCGTTACGGATTCCGCTCACGTTTTATTAAGCTTGCTTCGGACGTGATAAATCATATGCCGGAGTATGTGGCGGGACGGGTCATTGATGAGTCAGGCAAACGCGGGGCGCGGGGCGCGGGGCGCGGGATAAAGG
>CAYNRN010000019.1:0-21782 GCA_964399915.1 uncultured Planctomycetales bacterium | reverse complement strand
GGATACTATCCAAATCTCCTATAAAGGAGGTCTTGGGGATTATCTCAGTCAGGCCGTTACGGCGCAAGGCGATGCCGTTAAGGCCATTCGAATCCCTCCTGCCCTCTAAATAATTAATCAGGTCTGCTATGCTGACTTCTCCCTCCCCGAGCACAACAAAATCGAGATTGCCATCCTGCATCACCAGGTCCGCAGCTACCGTAGGGTGGGCCCCGCCGGCAACAGTAATGATGCGGGGATTTACTTTTTTGGCCAATGCATAAATGTGATGCGCATTCTCCCTCTGTTTTGAGAATAAGTTGTTCACCCCAACTATATCGGGATTAAAATCGGCAATCCGGCGTTCTATCTCGCTGAAAGGTTGCCCGATACGCAGGATCCCGGGCTTTACCTCTTCCCTGATATGCCAACCTTCTACGAGGGCATCGTAAATCCTAACTTCAATACCCATTTTTTCCAAAATTGCGCCGATATAAGCCAGGCCTATGGGTGGAAACGGACAAATATCGAGATTATATTTATAAGTAAAAGCCGGGCTGTTGAATAATAAAACCTTCCTGATTCTGTTATTCATTTGCCTTTCTATCTCCGAGAAGCTCAAAAAATCTCTGGCGTGGGTCAACTTCAGGATCGCCCATAAACAGATAAGACTCATCTTTACGGGCCGGAAATCTATCGGTATGGCGCAAGAAACTTATTAAATCCTGGGGATTATCCACGTCGCTGATAAAGCCCGGGATGATATGCAGGGGATTGCCTTTGGGAAGCCCGACGGCATCCAGGTTAACCTGCGGCACGCCTACGCACAATGCCTCCTGAGAAACGCTTGTGCTTAAGGAAATAAAGGAGTCCGCCAAGGGAAGCAATTTTGATATCGGATAAGCTAAAGACCGCACATTCTCTAAGGTCGACATACCGTATTTACTCAGGAGCTGGCCTACCGGAGAGTCAGGATGCCCCTGTATAAGAAAAATTATATCCGGTATTTTTTTTACTACCTGGCTAAGCAGACAGATTACGCCTTCGGTCAAATAAAGATTGACGCAACAGGCAACTAAACATATCTTTCTATCGATTGGCAGATTCAATTCTCCGCGTTTTTGCGCCTTGCTATCGTTGTCCAGCCGTGAATTAAACAAGCTCTGCACGCCGAGATGGCCCGTTACCCCCACCCGCTCAGGCGCGATCCCGCTTGCAAGCAGTAAATTCCTGTACAATTCTCCGGTACACAAAATCAAATCGGGAAGCGGATAACCGTAGCCATCCTTAAATATGCCGTCCATAAAGAATGGACTCAATAAAACGGGGTTAGGGGCGGATTGTTGCAGCCCGATTACAAGAACAGATTTATCCGCGGCCTTTACTCCGTTGATTAGCGCGGCCTCCCAGTTATGGAATTCTATGTGGTAAACTACTTGGCGAATATTATCCTTATGACGACAGGTAAAATTCCTGAAGGCGCAATAATGTAGCAGCATATTCCAGGCATCGTCGCCCACAAGCGAATCCTTCATTATCCGGTCAAAGGTATAAAACATATTTATACCGGAGATTTTAAATATACCGCGGTATAAGCGGCTAGACCTTATCCTGAAATACCTCCAGTATCTTACCGGAGAAATAAATATCTTTAAGGCATCCCAGCCAGAAACAAAAATATTCATCGGGATAAAATGAAAATCGGCCGCCCACATCTTCCTGGCATCCTTTATAAGCTTCAACGGCTTAAATATCGAAAGCGGCGAGATATAGCTCAGATAATAGGATTCGCCTCCCAAGCGCTCTTTTATCAAAATAGGCAGGTCATCGTATATTTTAGCCTTTATCTTGCCTTGTAAGATTAAAGAATAGGGGTAATAACTGTAAAAAATATGCATAGCTTGCCCCTGACTGGCTTTGTTTATGGGCATTATCCTCTCAGTGGAAAATACTTTAAATATTAGAGCGAATCCAAAATGCGCCAGTACAAAGATAAACCAGGATTTGAAACGCCTTAAATAATGCCTTAATGCCGCCTCCTGAACGCATTTTCCGTAATAGCTTACCCGTTGCTTCCTTAACAGGGCGAGCATATCCCTGAAAAGGGATCTGTTGCCGATACTCAGCCAGGCGGCGTTTATATCAGGGAACTTTATCAAAGCCTGCCATAGGCCGGCAAGATGGTATAAATTAGGCATCAGGTCGCGCTTGTAAACCGTAGCTTCTACTATTCCCGAAGACCACCACATATTCAAACCCTGGATATCAAGATATTCGCACAAATTCCGCTTTCCTATCTGCAGCCGCTTCGGCAAGCCGGCGATAAAATCAAAGAGCTCCCGGCGTAACTTTTCATAATCCAAATACTCCCGGTAATTAATAACTTCTATTTTTATCGTTTGGCCCAGCAGGCCCTCCAGGGCGCTTTTATACTCCGCAGTCTTAACTCGCGGAGACAGGTATAGTAAATAAACCTTATCGGCCTTGCACTTTTTTATTAACGAAGCCGGCGGTAACCGGGGGTCATATCCTTCTACAATAACCAATAAATTCATCTATTAGGCTCTTTCTATATCCGAATCACCGGCGCTTAAATACCAATTACCGAGTGTATATACCTCTTCACACCCGTCTATATTCTTATTTACCAAAAACCTCATCTGAGACTTGTGCCTGAGAAAGCCGCTCTCGGCAAGGGCTCTTTGAATCTCTTTATCGCTAAAATAAGCGCGCGCCAGCGAACAGCCCTCGGATCGCAGGTATCGCAAAACCGTAGATACCAGTGCCCGCATAGCCTCCCGATCATCCGGCCGGACAATAATATCAGTAATTAGGCCTTCCGGATCACTCGTTTGGCTTTTAACACAACGCGCGACTGCATAGCCGCATACGTTGCCGCCGCGGCTGGCACGAAATTTAACATACTGCAGGCCAGGCTGCTTATCGTATTTGTTGACTAGATAGGCGCTGTCTCTGGGCACTACTACCCGGTAATAATTCTCAATCCGGCTCCAGAATAAATCTGCCTCCCTGCCAAAATAATCCATCCGCTCCACTTTTATACCCTTTACTTTATGCGGCCTTTTAAAGAAATTAAAAATGGCCAGAAGAATATACCCGGGCACGGATAAGAGGGCTGAAATAAAGTTATTATTGATTTTCTTCCGGATTAGGCCTCTTAGATCCCAGATTTTAAGGTAATGCGGCAATTCTCCAATAAACCTCCACCCCATTTTTCTAAATAGGCTAAATGACATATCCGTTGCACCCACGGCTAAAAATAAATCAAAGCGTTTATTCGCTTCGCCAACCAAAGCGCTACCAATGCCTTTTCTCCTATACCCCGGCAAGGTGGAAAAGTCTATTGCCCAGCCGGCGCGGGCCCTGCGTGAATTCAACTTAAGCTCAACAGGTATAGCCCCTAAATTCCCCGCCTTCTCGCCGTTAAGGCTGCAGCTCCACAATAACTTAGGATCATTTTCTGCGGATATCAACGCAATCTCCATTAATTTAAAGCGCTCCTGCGGTAGTTATAAAATTCTTTCAGAGTAAGGCCCTCTAACCCCTTAGCCTTAACCAGATATTCCAATAATCTTTCCAGCCGCTCGAAGAACATCCGCACATCTTTCTCGCTCATGGTATAGGGCGTGCCTCCGGCAATAATAGCGCTGGAGTGAAACGCGATATTTAAGACGCGCCTGCCTTGTCCAAGCAAAATATCACTTGCCGATTTCATCGCATCATATGTGTTATAGCAAGGGTCAAGCACTAAAATATTAAATCCGGCAATCCTCCTTAATATGCCTTCGGCATGCGTCCAATTCGGCGTATTGAGGTAGATAAATTTCGCAATCCCGGGTGCAATTATTAGCGTTGAAACGGGTATCTCCAGCAACTCTGACCTCGGGCCGATAAAACTGTCTTCGCCTGAGAATTTCTTAAAGTTTATCCCGCCATCGCGCTCCCAGGATATACCCGGCAAGACAGAAGTGTCTACTAGATATCCGTGTTCGCTAAGCGTTAAAATAGCGTTGTCGTCCAAAGACCAGCGGCCTGCGCGATAAGAAACAGGTTTGTATCCGAAAACTTTACCGAGTGATTCATCCAACGTTGCCAGTTTTTCTCTCTGGGCCGCCAAAGAATACTGGTGCAGATATGAACCATCTCCTCTAAGGCGCCCCTTAAACGCTGGTGTCTCTAAGGCATGTAGATGCGCGCCGATTTCGCAAGGCACAGCCTTAGCTATATCCTGTAGCACCGTGACCTCTCTGCTGTTAGCAACCGAAAAGGTCACCAGATATGTAGGTTTTACCTTAAATCTGTCAAACAGCTTCTGTAGCTTGCTTAACTCAGATATATTCCTGAAATGCGGTTTGCTTTGGGAATCCGGCTTCCACATATTATCCGGTTCGGTATCTATCGTTATAACTACCTTCGTTCCCCGGCTATTCTTATCCATATATAATTTTTCGCAGTTTCCGGGTTTCCTTCTCGGCCCAGCCTCCGCGTATTAATAAAGCCAGCCTAGCAATAAAAATAATGACCTGCCAGGAGAGAAAACCCAGATAATAGACCCAGACTATTTTAAGGTTCGTAAGCAATTCGACAAAGACTAATAAAAGCATGAAATCTACGGTGGAGGTATTGTGCGCAAAAAGCATATCGATTACCCTTTTTAACCTCCTGATTTTTGACTCGCCCGTAATTTCTCCTCTTTGCCCTGCATCATCGGCTTTGATATCATTATCCCTTTGCAGGATCTGATGATAAATTATGGTTTCTCTGGCATTAGCATATAAATCAACAGTAAAAAGCGCCGGGATAATCGGGGCTAAATAATAAAATATCGCAGAGGTATAATGCGCCAGGTAAAAACTTAAACCCACCCACAGAGGAACCCAGCCGAATAAAGCTGAATAAGAATCAAAAATTTGCCCGCTTATACTTGCTTCATTGTTTATACGCGCCACCCATCCGTCGCTCCAATCAAGCACCATCCGGAAATAAAAAATAAGCAGGGCGGTATAAATAAGGGTATGACTGCGGAAGCAAAGCAGGACGCCGCCGCAGATACCGGAAAGTATATACAGCAGGGTGACGCAGTTTGCCCTTACTTTTAATTTAACGAAGAAATAAACCAGGAAAGAACTTGCCCAGATACATAAGTTTACCTTAAACCGGCGGTAAGAATACCATTTCCTCTTTAATACATAAGGATGAAGCCGTCCAAGCCGTTGGCGGCTGTTCTTTCTTAATTCCGATGTTTCCCTGAATATGTTCATCCGCTCACCGCCTTGCCTGCTGATAACCTCTGGTTCAATTTTTCTAAATCCTGCGCTGTATCTATCTCGGCATAAAACCTATTCTTGGTCAAGGAAGGAAAAACCTTGTGCCCGCGCTTAATTAAATATTCAACGGCATATTCAAAATATGCATTATAATTAACCCTGTCTTCTAGCAGGCTGTTTAGGGTTTCCTTAAGATACCTTACTCCATCGCCCATGAACTTTGCGATCCCGATAAATTCCCCGCCGGCCTTTTTTAAGGGGATGTCTTTATTGACCTCCTGGATTAACCCGCCTTCCAACATCACCTTCATATCTTCTGCGTCGACTATCACTTCGTCTACGGAAAGGCAGATTTCATTATCCTGGCTAAGGATCTTTTCTAGGATAGCCCTTTCAAAGACAATATCGGAATGCAGATAAACAAATCCGTCCCCGAAATAATCCTGGGCGCATTTTAAAGAGTACATGCTGTTTGTCTCTTTGTAGATAGGATTAACCACATATCTTACGCCGTTGCCCAGATAATCCCTGATTTTATCCTGCTGGTGCCCCACTACCATAATGATGTCTTTCAGGCCGCATTTTTTTAAGTTATCCATTGTCATATCGATGATCCTGCGGCTTCCGGCTTGCAGCAGGCACTTGGGGCATTCTTCAGTAAAAGGCAGGAGCCTCCTGCCGGCCCCTGCGGCGACAATGATTGCCTTCATTGCATATCCTCTAAAATAGATTTAAGGTCTTTTTTGCTTAATGGGAAGCGGTTATTCTTCATATTATCGGTAAAATAACTTTTTCCTAGTATGAGAGGCAAGTCATCCTTCTTGACCCCGCAGCCCTTCAGGTTTACCGGCAGGCGCATTTTTTTCAATAAACTCTGCAGACCATCGGCAAGCTCAAAGGCATTCTTAAAACCCGCGGCCAGAGCTAACTTATCGAGAAAAAGTCCGTTTTTACCAGCGTAATGCCTGATAAGGTAAGGTAAAGAAATAGCGCAGGCCAGGCCATGAGCAACGCCGAAACGCGCAGTAAGAATATAAGATATGGAATGGGCAACGGTTGTTCCGGTTTTAGAGATAGCCAGGCCCGCATAAAGGCTGGCCAAAGACATCATTTGCCTGACGCGCAAATCCCCCGGCTTAATAACAGCCCTTTCAAGGTATCTGAAGACCAGATTCACTGCCTGTAAAGCCAGTCTCCTGGTGGCCGGGTTCGCCTTTTTTGACCAGTACGATTCGATAGCATGGCTTAAGGCATCCAAACCGGTAACGGCGGTCTGATAGGCACCCAGCGAAACGGTTAACCCGGGGTCAATGATCGCCACATCAGGATACATTGCACCGCTGATAACTGTAAGCTTTTCTTGTTTAACCTTATCCCAGAGGCTGGCGGTCTTGGTAACTTCGCTGCCGGTGCCCGCAGTCGTTGGTATGGCGATGCAGGGTAATCCTTTCTTTTCCAAAGATATATTCCTATCTATGACCGGCCTGACGGAATACTTAGTATCCGCAAATAACGCTATAACTTTTGCTGTATCAATAACACTGCCTCCCCCCAGGGCAACAACAAGTTGAATCTTCTTATCTCTGGAGAATTTTACCGCATCTTCGACAAAACCTATCTCGGGGTTGGGCTTAACCTTATCTAAAAGAAATACTTTTTTAGGCTCAAGCATCCTGATGACCTTCCCCAGATAACCCGACTTCTTTAATGCCTTCTTGCCGCAGACTAATAAAATATTACAGACAAAAGGATAGCCGCAAATCATGCCTCTTAGCTTAGAGATACTTCCCCTGCCGAAGATAATTTTTGTGGGATTATGGAATCTTATGCCGCGAACCTTAGTCTTCATCTTGTTAATGAACTTTTAATCCTTGCCGCAATATCCAAAGGAGCGACAGAAACTCTCTGCGGCTCTTTATCGCTCTGGGACTTTGTTACTTTCAATAAAATAAAAACCGGCCCGGATTCGCTTAAGGCACTGCTGATTGATCCCTTAAGATCGCTGACGTCCTGAAATCTAAAAACTTTATTGTAGCCTATGGAACCTGCCACTTTAGCAAAATCCATGCAGCCGGAGACCGTGGGCTGGCCTCCCGTTGATTCGTAACATTCGTTATCCAGAACAATATGGAATAAGTTTTCTGGGCGGTGATGGACAATCATGGCCATTGTGCCCATATTCATCATCAGGCTTCCGTCGCCGTCAAAAATAACTACCTTATTTTTGCTATTTAGCGCTATCCCCAGCCCCAGAGAAGAAAGCAGCCCCATGGAGCCGATCATATAGAAATTAGCCATCCTATCTTTAAGATTAAAGGCGTGGCGCGAAATCATCCCTGTAGTAAAAAGTGCGATATCTTCGTCTTTTATTAAAGGCAGCACTATGCCTAAGGCGTCTTTTGTATTCATTCAATAATTCCTTGCTTTAGAACCAGGGCCACGGGTATTGATTTTTTAGCCATGGTCTTTAAGGCCCAATCAATATCAGCTTTATAACTTTTACTCAGTATCCGCAACGGCACACCTACCTCTCTCAGGAGTGATACGGTTTTTTCTCCCATGATCATATGCTCCGGAGCATCAAGCCCCTTAAACCCTCTCCAGGTAACGAATATAAGAACCGGAACTTTATAGATAAGATTAAAAGAAGTAATTGCATTGATTATATTACCTAGTCCGGAATTCTGCAGCATGATGCCGCTGGGGCTTCCTGCCAGATACGCGCCGCTTGCGACCCCTAAAGCAGCATCTTCCCTTACCGCAGGGATATAAGTTATATCCGGGTCATTTATGCCTCTCTCCAATACCGGCTTCAATATCGAGCAGGGGACCCCGGAGAAGAAATTGACCTTTTTTAACTTCAGATAACCCCAAAAATCTGCTGCCTTAATCATTTTCTATTTTACGATGGAACAAGCTAATTTATAATTATCCAACGAATGTATCTCCAGCCAGCCGGCATTAACCTCCAGGCAATGGACAGGATGCCCCAAGTCTATGATCTCCTGCAGTAAATCGCCTAAACCGGATTTCTTAAAATCCTGCGCGCTGTGAAATGGTTTATTTTTGTAACGTTTTAAGGATTGCTCATAAGCCTCCTTAAAGACTATCAGCCCTTTCTTGGAAAACAGGGCCATCCCGGTAAATTCATATGCGGCTGCGTCTGGAGCGACCTCTTTACCTATGCGCCTGACAAGGCTCAAGGTATCTTTATGCAGGATCCTCTTTGTCTTCGGTAGCTGCGCATCAGAAATCACCAAATCGACCCTTTTTTCCGGTCCGTACCCCTTAGAATCATATGTGCTGTCTACAAGCAGAGCAATATCTTCATTGCGCTCTAAGAGCCTCTTCAGGATGATATGATCGAACAGGACATCGCCGTAGCAGATAAAGGCCCTGCCGCTAATCCTCTGCAGGGCGCACATCAGCGAATAGAGTATACCCGTAGTTTTATAATCGGGGTTTTCCACGAGGTTGATGCCATCTACGGCAATCTTTTCCTTCTTATACCCGCCGATAACATGGATATTGTATATCCCGCTCCGATTTAATACTTCGACCTGCCTCTGCAAGAGGGGCTTGCCGTTTATATCCAGCATTGCTATCGGTATATCAGCGGAAATGTCTTTCATGGAATATTCTTCCAGATGGTCTCCTGCCGCCGGGATAACTGCTACCGGCTTATCAGTCTCTGCGCGCAGATACATTAATTCATCCTGCTGCATTTTGGGCATACCCTGAAGTTCAAAGACCTCCTTAAGGGAAGCTATCTTATTCTCCGCTACCAGGCTAGACCCTGAATCATAAATTTGTTTGAAGGTATCTTTCATCGCCCGGATTGCCGAACGGATCCCCTGATTAGCATAAATAACCATCTTTACGCCGCGCTTCTCAAGCTCCTGCGCTGTCACGCTGAAATAAATTGTAGGCACTACTACCAACGGCGCTTTATTGTTCCAGCGGCGGGCGAATTCAAATATCTCATCCGGAGACTTAGATTTGCTGTGGATTAGAATAGCGTCTGCTCCGGCATCGCAATAGGCATCCGCGCGTTTCAATGCCTCCTCTATCCCCCAACCGGCAATCAATGCCTCAACCCGCGCAATCACCATGAAATCGGGGTCTGCCTGCGCATTCTTCGCCGCCAGGATTTTCCCCACAAATTCGGCTATAGGAGCCAATTCCTGCCTGCCGGCAACTAGACTATTTACCTTAGGGAAATGTTTATCTTCGATACAGACGCCTGCGATTCCTGCTGCTTCGTACTTCTTCACCATATGAATCACGTTATTTGAATTCCCGAAACCCGTATCGCAGTCGGCAATCACCGGTAGCGATACGGCGTCGTTCATTTGGCAGGCGCGTTCCAGATACTGGCTCATCGTCAGTATATTGGCATCAGGCACAGCGTAGGACGCGGAAATTTCCAGGCCCGAAGCCCAGACCGCATCGAAACCAGCCTCCCCGGTTAATTTAGCGCTTAGGCCGTCGTGCGCCCCGGCAACCTTGATTATTGAATCCCTGACAAATAGTTTTCTTAATTCTTCTGCTTTACTCATCATCCTCTCCCATTGATAATTCGGGTGCCGCTTTTAGGGGCGCCTTTTTGTTGATAGAAGCGGCAATTTCTTTGATAAACCTGGCAATTGTTTCTCTTGAAATATATTCGCGATAAAAACCGCCTAAGACGGCGGCCCAGACAATAATCTGCAGGGCAATTGACGTGCCTGCAAATATCCACGGGCTGCTCACAACGCGCATAAGGTGCACATGGGCAAGGCAAAAGGCCGCGCCGATTAAGAAAGGGAATAATGCCGCGGAAATAAAGCCGTTGGCATCGCGGCGATTCTCAAATATGTATTTCCTGGCTAGATAAAATATGAAAAACGTAACGATAGCCTGCGAGAGAACCGTAATCCAGGCTACACCGATTATCCCGTAACCCATACGAATAGCCGTAATTTCAAAGATGGCATTTAAAATCATAGCCACTATATAGACAGGCAACAGCGTAGCCTGTTTGTTTATCACGGAAGACTGCAGGATCAGCGTAGGTATAATCGCCAGGATAGTAATGTAGAGGTTGCAGGAAAGGATAATAAATACCGGGATGCTGGCGATATATTTTTTTGTCAATAACTCAACTACCAAATAGAAACATGTGTGGGACAGGGGTATAAGCGTCGCGGTAATAATGGCCATATAAATAATTGCCCTTTTGGTATCGCGAAACGTCTCCAGATAATCTTTAGTGTTCCCCGCGCTTGTCCAAAGCACCGGAGCGAATACATTGCCAAAGTCCCTGAGAAACATCATCGCAAGGAATACGAACGAAACAGCATAGGAATAAATCCCCAAGTCTTCGAGGGGTAAAAAATTAGCTATAACTGTTTTGTCTATGAGCTGAAAACCCCAATAAGCAAAGGCCAGCATGCTGAAGAAAATTCCGATTTTAAACAATTGTACGGTCTTTGGCCAATCAAAGGCAAACCGGAAATTGATAGCGCCCCTGCGTAGATAATAAAACAGGGTAATCATCGCCGCCAAAATAGGGGCAGATAAGACAGCGTAAACCTTAAGCCAGAATATCAGTGTTACGATAAAAACCACGGTAAAAACGGAATTCATCAGGTCTGCCTTAGCGACTATGCCGAACTTCTGCCGGGTAAAGTTGACGCCGCGCCAATAATTTAAGATACGCGTCGCGACATAGGAAAAGGCGGTAATAATTAACCCCGTCCTGATCAGCCTTTCGGAAAAGAAAAAAGAAGCGCTAAGCATAACCACAAGCGGAATCAGGGAATAGACCATATCGGATGTCTGGGCTACATTCTGTAGATAAACTGCCTTCTCTTCCTTACCATTGCCTAGAAGATGCGCCATTTCCCTACCGCGTGCTGCCAGTAAACCGGGATTTATAAAGGTTGCGTATAGAGACCATAGTCCCAGAAAACTTATCACCCCGTAATCTTTTGGTCCGATGATCATTGCTATAATAATAGCTTTCGGCAATGAGAGTATATTGGCCGTAAGGCTGACCAGGTTGAACTTTGCTGAATTCTTCAGGATATAGACTAAACTAATCTGCTTTGCCATAGCTGCTTATCGCATTAATAATGTTTTTCATAGGGTCGCCTTTGTATAAACAATATTTCTCCAGAAATTCCCGGTTCTTGAGGTCTTTAGGCCCGGTATTGTTCTTCAGTGATTCCCTGATCTCCTTCAGGAACCCCGCTATATCATCGCAGACTATTGCCCGCTTCTCAAGAAGCGGGCGCGCCTCTTCGGTCAGCCCGGTAAATCTCGGGTCGTTATAAACAATCAGGCTGCTTGAGGTAATCAGCGCTTCATAAAGCGGCGTGGTCTGCTGGTCAATGATAATGATTTCCGCTTCGTAATGCCGCAGGCATTCCTGAAAATTCACATCATCAATTATGCGAAAGACACCCGGATATTTTTTTTCGATAAAAGGCCTTAAGTAATGATTACTGTATGTGCCGGGAAGGAATTTAAGAATTATTAGCTCCTGCTTAAAGCCCGCCAGCACATCTAATACTTCCTGCTGTAGCCTTGACAGGTAAGGCAAACTGTACTCGTAAGCCATAAAGATATTATCGCGGACAGTGCCCAAAGGGTAAATAACTTTCGCCTTCTCTTTTTTGAACTCCGCCGCATGGTATTTCTCCGAGAACCTCTTCAGTACGACGGAGCCAACGGGCACGACGGAAGGTATCCTTTTGCGCCCCGGATAAAGGCGCGCTATCATATCCCGGTTAAATCCGTAAGAAAAATAATAATCGCAGTGGTTTAAATCCAGGTCGAAAAGGGCATCGCACTGGTAATTTGAAGCATAAGCCCCGCCGTGTTGGGACCCGAAGACAGGCACTTTATTGAGGAGAAAAAACTCTTTTACCATACCCGGAGGAAACCTGTGCGGGGGATTAGCCCATAACATCAGGCCAATCCCGGTTGTACGGTGCAACTCGGAGGCCGCTTGCCAATAATACAATATCCGGCTGAGTTTTTTCTCAAAGAACCTCTTTACAAACGGAGTCAAAAACGAATGCAGGTCTATTCCAATGCTGTTTTCTCTTTTAAAAACCGGATTATCGAAATTAAAACCAGCCAGAAAAGCACCGGCCTGGCTAGCCAGCTTACCTGAGCGGTTATTCAGGAAAAATGCGCTTAGCGGCTGGCCTTTGAGGAACTTAGGCCTTGGCTCCTCGTCAGGATTCCAAAGGATTATGTTGTACTTTTCCTGCATCTGGCGTGAAGAAAGAATAAACTCCAGATCGTAAAGCGGGGACAATATCAGGAGGTTCTTCTTTAAAAAAGAATATGGCAGAGACAAACCATCTCTTCCGCTCAGGCGCCGCTTAAGGCCAAGCAGAAGTTTTTTTAACAGCCCTTTTACCTTTCCGTAACCATTACCCGCCGCTAAATCCGGTTTAATCAGCGAAATGCGCGGCTTGGCAGGGCTATGCCAGTGTTCAAGCATCAACCATACTGCATTATCCGGGAAGAAAAAAGTATTCTCCATCCTATTACTGCATAACTCCCTGACACCCGCTCCATGCAGATAATAAAGCCCTTCTATTCTATTCTTTTCTACTTGCGCCTTAAGCCCGGCCATTAATTTAAAACACCCTATTACAAATCTCTTAAACAAAGAATTCATAGAGGCATAAACTAAGTCTATATCCTCCCTGCCCAGGATATGCCTGTAAACAGCCCGGTTATTTGCGTCAAACCAGGCAATTGCCTCAGTGGTCAGAAGGGATGCTTCTTTAACAGCCGAATCGGTGTCTTCTCCGGAAAGACCTTCTAAAATCCAGATGCAAGGGATTCCTTTCGCCTTAAGGTATGAATCGATATAAAAATTGGCGGCAATAGGGATAAAACTGTCTTTCAGCCGGGAAACGAAATAATCCAGGTAGTCCGGGTTGTCTATTAAAAGGTATTTTTTGTTATTCATGGTTTTAGCGGAAAAACAGCCTGTATATTATATTTGCTCCGGAGTTATCCGATATCACCTGATACTGCACGGCTTTCTTTAGCCAGGCGAGCAGTTTCCCCGTATCCGCTCTTATCCCGGCATCGCGTAAAGCATTGGGCAGGCGTTTCTGAAAATCGATGATCAACCCTTTGCCGTTACCCCAACTTTGGTTAGATGAGCGATAAACCATGCGCATGCCGAGCTTATCGGCGAACTTCCGCATATCAAAAGGACAGATAAAATGCATATCCGTTAAAGACATCGGGACACTAAATAATAACTGCAACGTCATCCAGATATACCCCCGCGGGTTAAGAAATGAGGGGCTGCTGGTAATGATTTGCGACTTGCGGTTTAAGAGAAGTTTTTCTTTGATCTGCTTTAAAGTCTTAAACGGGCTATCCGTATGCTCCAAGACACCCTGCATCACTACTATGTCGAATCTACCCTTAATCGTCCGCCAGGAAGCACAGGTAAACTCAAGGTTATCTAACCTGTGTTTACTACGGGCAGCCTTTATCGCTTCCTGGGAATAATCTATGGCTTTTACCGTGGCTGCCTGACGGGCGATAGCCCGGGCAAGATCCCCTTTTCCACAACCGATCTCTAAAACCTTCTTGCCTTTCCAGTCAGCCATAGAAAGGATAGTTTCTCTCTCTTCGCATGAGGAAAAGGTAAAAAATTTCTTACGCGCGCTATCTCTGTAGATCTTATCGTATTTCCTGCGCAAACTCTTATTATCGGTCTTACTCATTAGTCTTCTACCCTGTCAGCCTCTGAAAGATATTTATATCACGGCCGTAACAATTAAGGCTCTCGAGCAGCCTGTATTGACGTTTAATCTTCTGGTTTATCGCATTAAACTTCTCAATAGGAAACCAGCGTTGGTAATTGACGATGAATTCGCCCTGGTAACTTAAAATACAAGCCAAATTATCCTCATATGCGGGCAAGCTTTTTAGAGCCGGATTGCGCAGGCTTCTGTTCAAGGGCAGAGGGAAAAAATACCTGCAGTAAGAAGGCGCTGATACGTAATAATTGGCAACCCCGTCTGTAAGGAACAAAACCGCAGACGCGGAAGAAAACGCATATTTGCGGTTCAATTCTTTCCAGGTAGAACGCTCTATCTGGGCATTGCGGTAATCATCCAGCCAGCGGTTGCTCAAAGGCGAAAGCAGGTTAAGCCAGATAAATAAAGGCAGGATAAGCATATATTTAGGCAGGGGCTTCTTCATTAAAATAAGGCGGGCTACAGCTGATAGGGAAATAAACACCAGCGCGACCGGAACAGGAAGCCACCAAACTATACTGCTGCCTGGACAAATATTTTTCAGTATATTTACCATGGCGCAAGCAACGATAAGCGAAACGCAACAAGCTATCACTGATATATTCAGCCAAACAGGTATCTTAAAGGCCTCCGGTCCCCGGGAAAAATAAATAATCAGGCAGGCAACGGCAGGAATCAACAATCCGGCGTAATGGTAAGTAAAGCCTTTACCCTGCAGGAAGGCTACGGAGGCTCCTGTCAACCATGCTAACAATAATAAAATAAGCATTTTAAAGCTCCGCTGTTTCAGGCCAAATGCAAAAATGGCAATCGCAGCCAGGGCGCCGCTCAGCAAAAAGGGCAGGTCGGCTATGGCGCCGCGCAGATTCGATAAAAGCCCGCAAAAGATATTCCTCCCTAAATCAAATAAACGGATATCCTGAAATCTGGCCGCATCCATTAGGTCGCTTATGGCGCGGGGATAAAAAACCTTTATCAGAATAAATGATAAAACAAGGAACAACGCCTGAAAAACCGCTATCCTACTGGCGCGCTGCCTGTATTCTCCTGCCAGTGCAAAGAGGATAATATAGACGAATAAACCCGTCAGCACGCTGATTCCTTTAAGATAAAATAAGGCCGCCAGTACCAGGCCGGCTAAGGCCTGCGGCAGGTACAACCTGCTCATCGAAAGGCCCAAGGCCAGGGCAAAGAAAATCAGGCTGATATGCTCCGCTTGCAGGGAAACCTTGGGTGCAACCGAGAAAAAGGCAAGCATTGAGCAAAAAAATACGCTATTGCTGTTTAATTGCAGTCTCTCCAGGACCGGCCGTAAACTGGATGCCATAAAGTAAAATATGCCTATAGCCAAAAGCGCATAAATGCCGAGGACAACAGGTTCAAAAGCGTCCTTTTGCACATAATTTACTAAAGATGTTGCCGCTTCATATAGGAAATAATTTACCATCCTGTCCCCTATGGGTTTTAACTCCCAAGTCTTAAGGACATTCACGGGAAAACGGCTGCTGCTCATATCCGCGTAAAAACTTGCGGCAAAAAAAGCTTTCTGGTCTTCCTTAAACGGGGTAAAAACATAACTTAATATGACAAGGATCAACAGGGTGTATATGTATATTCTTTTATGCGGCATGCGTACTCAACCTGTATTGGATAATCTGGAGTAGCGACTTTACAGCTACTAGCAAAAGCCTGCCTTTCTTTATGGAAGCTTCTCCTGTCCTCCTGTTTCGGTGAGGAACCGGCAGCTCCAAAATCCTTAATTCTTTCCGGCAGGCCATCCCGGATAAAATAATATTCGGCGCAAAGGTATCTTTCGGTAAACTGAGAATTACATCTTTAATGCTCTCAACCCTCATTAAACGGCAGGGCGAATTGACATCGGATATGCCCTTCCCGTAGAAAACAGCGGTAGTAAATCTGGAAATCAGGCTGATGATCTTACGGGAAAACGGTCTGGAACTCAACCCTCTGCGACCGATGAGAAAATCATAATTATTTTTTTTTGACCAGAGGATCGCAAAAGACCACGGCATGATCTCGTCGTCAGAATCTACCTGAAATATCCAATCGTTATGCAGATTCTCGCAATAGCCCTGGATGAGCGTGGGGCCGTGCCCGCTATTAACTTTATGGTGGACAATGACCCTGTAATCCTGCAAAGCGATTTTATCCAGCACCTCTCGGCTGTTATCCCGCGAGCCGTCATTATAGACATGAAGGCTAAAGTCTATACCTAGGCCGGATAATTCTTTCAGCCACTTAGCCAATACTTCGTTAATAATCTCTGCTTCGTTATAAACCGGCATAATAACCGCCAGTCCGTCTTTAACCATGCCTACCCTACCTTTTTATCCGGGACGAGTAAGTCTGCAGGGCCCCCGCTATCACATTATGCATATCGTAATATTTATAATCCCCCAGCCTTCCTCCGATAACAACATTCTTCAACTTCATTAATTCTTGCCGGTATAGCGACAGTAACTTTTGGTTCTTTAGGTCGCCTACCGGATAATAAGGATCTCTGCCTTCTCCTGGAATAGAAAATTCTTTAATCACCAAGGTCCTGCTTCTATTATACTTCCTTTCGGGATGGAGATGTTTCGGTTCGTGTATACGGGTGTAAGGTATATCTTCGTCTGCAAAATTCATCACCGAAGTACCTTGATAATCATCAACCCCGATCACCTCTTTAGTAAACCGCAACGACCTCCATTCAAGCCTTCCGAATCTATAACCGAAAAAACGGTCGATAGGTCCGCTGTAAATTATTAGGACGGATTTCGGAATTTTGCGTCTGATAGTAAAATAGTCGGTACCAAGCCTTAAGATTATGTTTTTATGCTTTAACATCTTATTAAATATCTCCGTATAGCCCATCAGGGGAACCCCCTGCCAACGGCTGGAATAATAGCTTTCGTTATAATTAGTCCTGAATGGCAGTCTCATCAGTATCGATTCGGGCAATACGCTGGGATCACTCCTCCATTGTTTTTTTGTATATCCCCGGATAAATGCGCCGTATAGATCTTCCCCGACAAGACTGATTGCTTTCTCTTCAAAATTAAAAGGGCCCTTTTTTTTGACCTTGCCTGCTTTAGGCCTAAGAAAGTTTTTTACTTCAAACGGCTTGAGATTAAGGCCGTAAAAAGAATTTATGGTCTCCAGGTTAATCGGCATCTGGTAGACCTTGTTATTATGCGTCGTCAGCACCTGGTGAAAATAACCGTTGAATTCCGTAAAGCGGTTTATATATTCCCATACCTCTCTATTATCTGTATGAAATATATGTGTGCCGTATTTATGATATTCTATACCCGTCTTTCTGTCTCTCGGCGAAAAACACATCCCCCCAATATGGTTTTTCTTCTCTATAACCAATACCCGTTCGCCCATGTCATTGGCAAGGCGCTCGGCTATAACCGAGCCGAAAAATCCGGAACCTACTATTAAATATTTTATGTTTTTGAAATCAACTCTGCCTGACATTAATTATCTATTCCTCCTGCCATTGGAAATCTTCCTCGCGGAAGTACCTCAACTTGTAAGCCACCTTCTCTTCTTCCGGAATGACGATTTTCTCTCCCGTACCCAGCAGGCGCTTGATCTCCCGGGCATCGCGCACCAAAAGCTCCAATCCCCTCTTCTCGAGCGATGCAGACTGATCAGATCCATACATGCCTCTGTCTAAAGTAATATGCCTCTCCAGGCTCACCGCACCCCAGGCAACCGCAGTGACTGAAGGCAGGATCCCCAGCTCATGGCCGCTGTATCCCACCGGGCAATTATATCTTTCTTTCAATGTCCCGATCATCTTTACGTTGCACCACTCATCCGGGCAGGGATAAATTGAGACACAATGCATAAGGGTAAAAGGGCAATCCTTTTTTTCAAAAATCTTTACCACTCTATCTATCTGTTCAAAAGTACTCATGCCGGTAGAGATAAAGGTATGCTTTCTGGTATCGGCAACCATCTCCAGAAGATTTTTATGGGTTAGCAAAGCTGAAGCTACTTTATTGAATGGTAAATTATACCGGTTTAAAAATTCCTGGCTCTTCTCATCCCAGGCAGAAGCAAACCAGTGCATGCCGAGCTTATTGCAATAGCTGTTGATTTCATCATATTCGTCTTTTTCCAGTTCCAGGCCGAATTTCTGATCCCGCTGAGTTGTGCCCCAGGGGCTCTGCCGGGGAGAAGATAAAAGTTCCTGGCTATAAACTATGTCAACGGTGCGCTTCTGAAATTTTACCGCGTCCGCCCCGCATTCTTTAGCCATATCAATAAGTTTTTTGGCGATGTCTATGCTACCGTTATGGTTAATCCCTATTTCAGCGATGATAAACGGCAGCTTTTCTTCGTTTTGATATGGGTTGGTCATTGCAGCCTCTCCTTCCTTTCTATTTATAGGTATCTTATTAAAGCCCTTACCGCGCCTTCGCCGCCGCGCTTATCCAGAATAATTTTTGAAATTCGTCTTATCTCAAGCGAGGCGTCCAAAGGGCAAGCCGGATACCTAACCAGTTTCATCGCCTCTAAATCGTTGATATCGTTGCCCAGATAGACAACTTTATCCAAGGCGACGCCATTATTCTTACAATAACTCAGCAGGGCGCTTTTCTTATCCTCAACCCCGCTGATCAGCGGTATACCCAGCTTCTTGGCCCTAAGGGCAACCACCCGGTTTTTTTCCGTGGTCAATATCAGCTGTTTTAGCTTCCGCTTTTTAAGCATCCCGATGGCCAGGCCGTCGGAGCGGTTAACCACTACATGCTCGATGCCGTCTTCATTGAGCACAACTTTGTTGTCGGTTAAAACGCCGTCAAAATCATAAACTATTAATTTTATCTTTCCGATTTTTTTCAGTTTCAACTCCCGGCTTAAAATCTTATTTTGCATATAGTACTTACATATTTCTATGTCCTGGCAATTGTCTATTTGGTGAGATTTCCAGAGAGGCATTATATAAAAAAAGATCTTGCCCCCCATCCGGTTTTGATTGCGCCTTAATATTTCCGGTTTAAAAATAAAAATTGAGCCGTTTTCGAGAAAATAAGGCTTACGGTCCTGTCTCCTCAGCCTATTCTTATAGTCATAAGTTATACTTCTTAATTTGCGGCCTTTCTTTTCCCAGATACAAAAATCATCAAGTAATGCTGCCGAAAAAAGCGAATCTGCTTTCCTGGATATAAAGGTCCTTAAGGCGTTATCAATATCGCTGGTTTCCCTGACCGGGGAAGTAGCCTGCAAAAATACTGCTATATCTACGCTTTGGCCTTGGGTTTTTTCGATATACTCAAGCGCATGTAACAAGGCTTCCTCGGAAGACGATCTATCCGTAGCTAATACCGCAGGCCGCCTGATTGCCTTTGCCCCGGCAGATTCGGCAACATCCAATATCCGCGGGCTGTCAGATGAGACATAAACCTCTTGGATATACTTGCTCTTTAAGGCCTGATCGATTGACCAGACCAGAAGCGGCTTGCCACAGAAATCCATGATGTTCTTCCCGGGGATGCCTTTTGAGCCTCCGCGCGCCGGAATAATAGCTACAATATTTTTATGGCTGCTTTTCTTCATATTTTCTAAGGGAAAAAGGAAAGGATGATCGGCTTACGCAAAGCCACAATCAGGTCTTCGCTGAACATGCCGCTTAGGAAATGATTTTCTGCCAGATATTGCGCAAGGCCGTAATTAATCTTTTCGATCCTTGAGTTACGATCGCTGTAAAACCTGAAATTTAAGAATCCGGCCCGCTGTATTATCTTCAATAGTTGTTTTTTGGTGAGCAGCCCGATATGCTGACGTCCTTCTCCTTGTGTCTGGGGGATAACAATCGCAAAGGGGTTTTTAAAAGTAAAAAGCCTTTTAAGCATCTTAAAAAGCTTCGCATACTTAAGGTAGGTCAGATTCGGCGTGCGGATAACGCAAAGGCCGCCCGGCTTAAGCACCCTCCTTATCTCTTTAAGCACCTGCAAATTATCCTGCGCGGTCATATGCTCAAAAAAGTCGGAGGATACTACCTTGTCGAAATAATTATCCGCAAAATTCAGCTTACGGGCATCGCAAACTACCGCCTTGCCGCCTAATTGGTATTTCTTTAAGTAGAGGTTTGCCTTCTCAATGCTTGAGCCGGATATATCAACGCCGTAAACCTCAGCACCCAATAGCCCGCAGTAGACCATCAGGGCCCCGATTGAACAACCTACATCCAAGACGCGCTCGCCATTTTTTATACCTAGCAAATGCAGGATATAATCCCTGTGCCTGATCGACCCCAGGTCCTGATAGGCCTTTTGGAGTTTTAATCCGCTGCTAGCGATATCTTCTTCAACAGCGTAAAAATAGCCCTTCAACCAGCCGTCCTCTGGATAAGCATCTACTAATTCATAACCTTTAAATTTTTCTTTGATCGCCGGCTTCATACAAGAGCCCCTTTTACCACGCCTGAAACTTCCTTAATCTCATCTTTTGTCAGCCGCGGAAACATCGGCAGCGATAAAACTTCATCCTGCGCTTTCTCCGCTTCGGGAAAATCTCCCCATTTATACCCGAGCCGGCGGTAAACTTCCTGCAGGTGCAGGCAAAGTGGATAATGCACTGCGCTGGCAATGCCTTTTTCTTTTAGCTTGTCCTGAAGCCGTTTGCGGCCTTGCTTTACCCTGATTACGAAATAATTAAACGTATGCTCTCCGTAAGGCGCCCCTGAAGGAAGCGTTATATCTTTAATGCCGGTTAAACATTCGGCATAATAACCGGCATTCCTCTTTCTTGCTTTAATCCACTGATCAATATATTTTAATTTCACCGATAAAATAGCTGCCTGTAAAGTATCAAGGCGGCTGTTAAAGCCGTGCCTGATGTAGCTATATTTATCACCGGAGCCGTGATTCCTTAGGACCTTCAAGTTATCTGCCGTTATTTCGTCATTCACTGCTACCGCCCCGCCGTCACCGTAGCAACCGAGGGTTTTCGCAGGGAAAAAGCTGAATGCGCCGGCGTCGCCGATGGAACCGGATTTTTCCCCTTTATATTCGCTGCCAAATGCCTGCGCGCAATCCTCTATAATCTTTAAGTCTTTATTTTTCGCCAATCCTAAAATCTCTTCCATATCGCAAGCCAAACCGTAAAGATGCACCGGTATAATCGCTTTAGTGCGGGCGGTAATTTTTACGGATATCTTCTTTGCGTCGATATTAAAAGTGCGCGGATCAATATCGCAAAAAACCGGCGTGGCGCCTACACGGCTGACTGCTTCTGCCGTGGCAATAAAGGTAAAGGGAGTGGTAATCACTTCATCCCCGCTCTTTACGCCGACAGCTAAAAGCGATAAGACCAAAGCATCGGTCCCGGAAGCTACACCGACACAGAATTTTGCCCCCAGGAATTTAGCCAGATCCTCCTCAAAAGCCCTGACCTGCGGGCCGAGAATAAAATTGCCATCATTAACCACCGAAGATATTGCCGCGTCAATTTCCGGTTTAATGCTCTGATATTCTATTTTTAAATCGGTCATCGGTATCATTTTACCCTCTTGACTTTATCGCCCTTAAGGAGATACTTTGCTTTACAGGCCGGGCATACCGCATGATTATCCCTGAATTCGATTTTCTGCGCACATTCGCAAACCCAGCCCTGAAAACGCGCCGGATTCCCGTAGACTAAGGCATAGTCGGCTACGCCGGAGGTAATAACCGCCCCTGCTCCGATAAAAGCGTACTTACCGATGTCG
>CAYNRN010000018.1:0-22211 GCA_964399915.1 uncultured Planctomycetales bacterium | reverse complement strand
ACAGGATAAATAAAGGTCGGTTCTCTAAAATACTGAAACTGCCTGTTCTGGCCCAATGTCGGGCAGCCCTTTGTGTTATTTAACGGCGGATAACAAATCATTACTTTCATTGCGCGTCCTTCAACCTTCCGGAAAATAACCCACAGATAAAGTTAAAACCGTAAACAAAATGGGTAAGGATTATCCCAGCAAATACCGGCATTGCCGATAAAATTCCTCTCCTGGTGCTGAAAATTAATACCGTCAAGATATAAAACAATAAAGAGAACAAATAGACCTGCCGTGCCTGCGGCGACAATAAAGCCGCCAATGCCCCGAATATCACCCAGGCAAAAAATAAACTCGGGATAAAAAAGACGGGCTTGCGCGAGGTCTGCGGGAAACGCTTTACAAAAAACCCCCTGTGCAGGGCATAGCTGCCTATCTGCCTTAAATGGGGCAGAAAGAGCGGCCGGCGATGATGAAAAACCAGCACCTGCGGGTCATAAATTATCTTTTTATGCATGCGTTTGGCGACTTCAAGGCAAAGTTTAGTATCTTCGCCCGGCCAGAAATCCGTGTTGAATCCACCGGCTGCCAAAAAAACTGATTTGCGGATTAAAAAATTGCAGCTCGGATAATCATCAACCTCTGTTTGTGATTTAGGCAGATAACGGTAATTAAACCTTCCGCTTACAAGCGGAGAAGAATATACCATACCGCTTGCCTTAGCCAGAAAACTGTCATCTTCCGGAGTAACCCCCGGGCCTCCTACAGCAGCCACTTCAGGATCTAGGAAATGACTCACCGCTTGCTTAAGCCAGTCCCGATGAGGATAGGCATCATCGTCGATAAAAGCTAGGATATCCCCTTTTGCTTCTGCCGCAGCTATATCCCTCTTCTTTCCCGGGCTAACCGGCCCGGTAGGAATAATCATCAGGTCCTGCCCGGAAGGAATATCGCCGCTATCAGGCAGAACGATTATCTCAAAATCCGGATAATCAATCCGTCGGCAATTATCTATGCATTCTTCTAAGTGCTTACCCCAAGTTTTTACTGCGATGATAACAGATACGGTCATAGTATTTCATTATGTGCATCCTGTAAAATACCACCAAGGTGTCCATTAAAGTTGTAAAAACAGCCCTTGGCCCGATACGGCTATAGCTCCTTTGGGAATGCAGCACCACGGGCGCTTCGGCAATCCGGTAACCTAAATGGTGCGCGTTCACCAGAAGCTCCAAGTCAAAGGCGAACTTTTTTACCAGTAAGCGAGGCAACACATCCTTAAGCACCTGCGCCTTAAATAATTTAATCCCGGTCTGGGTATCATGGCAGGGAAGGTTAAATAACAGCCTCACCAAAAGGTAATACCCGAGGCTGACTATTTTACGGTCAAGCGGATATCTGACTTTTGAATTAGGGTGTAATTTTGAACCGATTACCACATCCGCATCATCGAGCTCCATGATATCAAACAGGGTCTGCGCCTGGGCCGGATGCAGGTCCATATCCGCGTCTAAGAATAAGACATATTCGCCCGTAATATAGTGCAGCGATTTCTTAATCGCCCTGCCTTTTCCGGTGTTAGAGGGGCACTTTTTTACGCTCAGCCGGCCCGGGTATTGCTTTGTCAGGGAGTCCGCTATTTCATAAGTCGAATCGGTCGAGCCGTCATCCATCACAATCAATTCCCAGTCCCAGCCGAAATTATCGAATGTTGCGGCGGTTTCCCTGATGCTTGCGGCAATTCGGCCAGCCTCATTATAGGCAGGCATCACTACGGAAATTTTTCCTTGAAAGGTTTTCATCCTTTTCTCTTATAAGCAAGCCTCAAAGAAATGATAAAAAGCGTTATCGAGTTAACGCATAACGCCAGCTGTACCTGATAAAGGCTGCTGTGAAAAAAGATTATCGCGATAAATTGAATTACGGTAAAAAAAACCGCGTATTTAAGGAAACGCGTATCCTTTAGAGAAAGAAAATAAAGCGAAATTACCCAATAGAGCGCAAAAAAGGACATCGAGACGCTAAAGAACCTGCCCAGGGCAATAGATTCGCTGAATGATTTTCCGGTTAAAATCTTTAAGCTAAAAACGGGGAAAATATTATAAAACGAAAACGCAACCAGGCAGAGAGCTCCGGCGTATAATATTGAACGGTTTAATATATGGAGCGTACTGTCGTTTTTGGCGTTTAAGTGGCTGGCGCGCGGGAACATCACCATAAAGATAGCGGCCGGTAAAAACAGAAAAACTTTTCCCAGCATCTGAGACAAAGAATATATTCCGGCTTGATAAGGCTCGAAATAGTGTTTAACCATAACCATATCCATATTCACCATCGCAGAAAAACAGAAAGTATTAACCGCCACCGGCAGGGTATAAGCAAATATTCCCTTATAATCCGCTTTCTCTCCTAGGGCTCCAAACGTAATAATCCCTCTCAACGGATATACAACTATGACAACCGCCAAAAGCGTAGAGAGTATGAACCCCGATAGCGCGCCGGAAATCCCCAGGCCGAAGATAACCACTGCCAAAGCAAAAAAAAGCTTTGAGAAGGCAGAGATGACGGAAGAAGCCATTACCCAGGCAAAGCTCTCCATCCCCTGAAGCCCTCCGTTTACAACCGCCGAAAGACAGGAAACTCCGATTAAAACCGCAAAAAGATAAACCGCGGATAACGACGGAATCTTTAAGCTGCTCATAATCCAGGGCGCGGAAACGGAAAAAATAAGAATCAGGGCCAGGGAAGAAACCAGGCCTATCTTAAAGAATCCGGACAACAATACCCTGATCTTAGATAATTCACCGCGCGCATTAAATTCTGCCGTATACTTAGTGATCGCTGTACTGACGGCCACCAGGGGAGTGCCTACCAGAACAGATAGCGACAATAGCGAATTAAAGGCGGCGAAATCCTCGGGAGAAAATTTATGCGCCATCAGCAGCTGATAGAGAAAGTTGAAGAAATTAAGCAATGCTGTGCCCAGAAAAACCAGTATTATATTCTTGGCAAAACTATCCAGCTTCATGCTAAACGATTATCTTTAAAAATCTGCGGCTTCCCGCTTTCATCACGCCTGATTTAACAATGATAAATTTTTCATCTTTGATTACTATTTTGTCAAACTCTACCGCTCCCTGCTTTATCAGCCGGCGCGCTTCGTTTCCGCTTTTTACCAGGCCGCTTGAGACTAATACTGCAAGTATTGCCTGCGGCTGAGTTATCCGGAATTGCGGCATATCAAGCGGCAATTCTTTGGCGCTAAAAACTTTTTCGAACCCCTCTTTTGCTTTAGCGGCTTCCTGTGCACCGTGATACTGCGCGCTGATGCTCTCGGCAAGCAGCATCTTCGCTTCCTTAGGATGCATGGACCTTATCCGGCTTAAATCTTCATCCGTAAGTAATTCAAAATATTTCAGCATCAGTTCATCAGAGATAGACATAATCTTACCAAACATATCTGCGGCAGGCTCATTGATGCCGATATAGTTGAAGTAAGATTTGCTCATCTTTTGAACCCCGTCGGTCCCCTCGAGGAGCGGCATGGTAATCACTACTTGCTGCGGCTGGCCGAAATCTTTCTGCAGGTCCCGGCCGACTAAAAGATTAAAGATCTGATCAGTGCCTCCAAGCTCAATATCGCTTTTCAACATTACCGAATCATACCCCTGAAGTAAGGGATAAATCAATTCCGACATATAAAGAGGCTTCCGCTCTTTTAGCCTTGCGGAAAAATCGTCGCGCTCAAGCAGCCTAGTTGCCGTATAGCGGGCAAGCAACTGTCCGAATTCCAGCCCCTTCATTCTGTCAAACCAGGCCCCGTTAAAAACTATCTTGAGCTTATGCAGATCAAGCACCTTTGATACTTGTTTTTTATAGGTAGCTGCGTTTTTTCTTACTTCCTCTTTTGTCAGCTGTTTCCTTATTTCTGATTTACCTGAAGGGTCTCCGATACGGCCGGTAAAATCTCCGATTAAAAATATCACCTGATGGCCTAAGTCCTGGAATTGGCGCAGTTTTCTTAAAAGCACCGTATGCCCCAGATGGATATCCGGCGCAGTCGGGTCAAAACCGGCTTTAATCTTCAGCGGGCGCTTGGCCTTAATGCTCTCCTCCAGCTTCTTCTTAAGCTCTTCTTCAGAGATAATTTGGACTGCCCCCCGCTTGATGACGGCTAATTGCTTTTCAATATTTTCCATTTACGCCTCCCATTTAGGGTGAGCCTAAACTCTGGCGGAAAGGCCGAGCTTTGCCTGCTCGATATCCACCTTAATCACTTTGACTTTAATCTTTTCGCCAGCCTTGAGCGCGGCGAGCTTCTCTTTATCGATTTCGCTGGCATAGACCAGCCCCTCCAGTTCATCTTCCAGCTTCACAAAAACCCCGAATTCTGTGATATTCACCACCTCCGCCTCCAGTTCCGTTTCTAGGGGATATTTCTCGGCGATTTCAGACCAGGGATTTTCCTGCAGCTGCTTAAGGCCTAAGGCAATACGCCTATTGGCAACATCCACCGAAAGGACACTGACTTCGATCTTCTGGCCTTTCTTAAGTAGATCCTGAGGATGGGCAATCCTTTTAGTCCACGACATGTCCGAAACATGGATCATGCCCTCAAGGCTGTTATCAAGCTCCACAAAAGCTCCGTAATTGGTAAATCCTCTAACCTTACCGGAAACTTTTGAGCCCACAGGGTATTTAGATTCCGCATCCAGCCATGGGTTTTGCTCAAGTTGTTTTATGCTTAGCGAGATCCTGCGGGAATCCCTTTGCACGTTTATTACCTGCGTCTCAATAATGTCTCCGATGGCGAACATCTCGCCGGGATTATGCACCCGTTTAGTCCAGGAGATCTCCGAAACATGGACCAGCCCCTCGATACCCTTTTCAAGCTCAATAAATACGCCGTAAGGCACAATATTAACGATCTTGCCCTTCACTTTTGAACCGGCGGTATACTTTGATTCAATATCCTGCCACGGGTCCGGGAACCTCTGTTTTAAGCCAAGGGAGATCTTTCCGGATTCCTGGTCGATATTTAAAACCATCACCTCGATCTTGTCGCCTAAGGCTACGATTTCAGATGGATGGGCAATCTTAGACCAGGACATGTCCGTAATATGTAGCAAGCCGTCTAATCCCCCTAAGTCAACAAAAGCCCCGAAGTCAGTGATCGCCTTGACATTGCCGGAAACCACTTGTCCGACTTTAAGCTCCTGCAGAAGTTTCCCCTTTTGCACATCCCGCTCTTTTTGGATGGCTTCCCGCCGGGACAGGATAATACTGCGCCTGAGGTTATTAATTTTTACAATTTTGAATTTAAAGAATTTTGACAATACATCCCTGTCCGGGAGGTTTTTAAAAGCCGACAGAGACGCAGGCAAAAATCCCTCTATGCCCATTACGTCTACCAGGTACCCTCCCTTAACCTTCTTATTAACCCTGCCTTCAACCAGGTCTCCTTCCTTTTGATTCTGCACCACCTTATCCCAACCTTGCATATGGATGGCTTTTTCGCGGGAAAGCACGATCATGCCGTGATCGTCTTCGATAGAATCAACAAAAAACTCGACCTCCTTGCCTACTTCAAGGTCATGGGGGGAGAATTCGACTGCGCTAACCAATCCCTCGGATTTAAATCCGACATCCACCAGCACATCTTTAGTCCCGATACTGACTATCCTCCCTTTTACAACCTGGCCTTCCTGAATTATCTTGATACTTTGATTATACAGCTGCTCCAGTTCCGACTTTGACTCTGTCATTTTAGCTTCTCCTTTAATTTATTTTTTATAGACTATCAGCTATGAGCTATTAACTATGAGCTAAAAATAACACCTCCTCCACCCTGAATTTTAATGCTTATGCGTATATTCTTGAACGTTTTAAAAGTTACGGGAGAGAAAACTAAGAATGCATTACTCACCATAAGAGGCGCCGGATATTGTCAGCGGGTAAATCGGCAATATCTTCATAGGGCAACCTCCCTTCTGAGGAAATTTCTCTTGCAGGATTAAAATCAATTTTGATAACGCAATAAGGCATCTTACTGAATCAGGCTCCTTCCCAGCTCTAGTAATTTTTTAGCCCGGGAAAGCGATTTTGCTTCCGAATAAAGGCGCATTATCGGCTCTGTCCCTGAAGCGCGGAACATCAGCCAGCTTGAGTCGTCGCAGATAAGCTTGAGCCCGTCAAAATCTTCTATTTTTACGACCTTCCTCCCTGATAGCTCCTCAGGCATGTCTTGTTTCTTCAGTGCGGTTATTCTCTGGGTATGCACATCAAGCCGCAGATAATAATATCTGCCGAACTGCTTCTCCATTTCGTTTAAGATCTTCAGGATATTTTTATTACGGCAGACCATCATCTCAATCAACAGGAGCCCCGCAACCGTACCGTCTCTTTCCGGGATATAATTCTTCACCCCCATGCCGCCGGCCTCTTCCCCGCCTGTGAGGATATCCTCTTTTACCATCAGGTCGGAAATATACTTAAAGCCGACCGGAGTCTGATAAAGCTTCACTTTGAGGAATTTAGCGATATTATCCACCATTGCCGTGCCGCAAATCGTCTTGACGATACCTCCGGACCAGTGCCGGTCTTGATTTAAATGCAGGGCCAGGAGCCCGAGGATCTTCTGGGGGTGGATAAAAACTCCTCCCGGGGCTACGGCGGCAATCCTATCAGCGTCACCGTCTAAAGCGATACCTAAATCAAATTTCTCTTTTTTTACCCTCTCTTTAAGTCCTTTCAGGTTTTCTTCCAGGGGTTCCGGCCTGCCTCCGCCGAATGAAGGATTGATCTCATTGCGCAGAAATTCAAGCTTAATCTTCGTTCCCTCGAGGATCCGAGCAATCAAACTATCTCCTGAACCATACATCGCGTCCACCAGCACCTTGAATCTTTTGTTTCTTATCATCTTAAAATCAATAAACCCGCGGATAAACTTAACGTAATCTGCGGTCAGATCCTCAATCTCTATCCTGCCTGCTGAAGGCCTTTCAGGCCTTACCGGATTTACGCCGATTAATTTCTCTACTGCCGCCGTTACCTGCAGATCCGCCGCTCCTCCGGAAGCGACCTTAATTTTGAAACCGTTATATTGCGCCGGATTATGCGAAGCGGTAATCATTACCCCCAGGTCATACGACCTTTTCTTAACCGCAAAACTTAAAGCAGGCGTTGGTATGGGACGGTCGCTGAGTAAAACTTCTATAGCGTTGTTCTTTAAAACCTCTGCGCAGACAGCAGCAAAATCCGCAGACATAAAACGCGTATCATAACCTACGGCTATTCTTTTACCCGGCCCAGCATAATCAGCTACCGCCTGAGAAACCTTTTCCAGATTTTCGTAAGTATAGTTTTTTGCGATAATCCCCCGCCACCCGTCAGTACCGAATTTTATCCCCTGCTGATCACCCTGCATTTCTTATCCTTTCTATCGCCCTTTTTATATTCTTCGCCTTGAAAATATATGAACCCACCGCCAGGACATTAGCGCCTGCCTTTATAACCAGAGACGCGGTTTTATCATTAATCCCGCCGTCAACAGAAATATCCCCCTTAAATACTCTGCGCAACTGCCTTATCTTCGCTAATACCGAAGGGATGAATTTTTGCCCGCTAAAACCCGGGAATACCGACATTACCAGCACAAAATCAGCGTATTTAAGCGCCGGCTTAATCCTTTTTAACGGCGTATTAGGATTTAATGAAATACCTAATTTTACCTTCCTACGCTTTAGCCTTTTGCTCCAAACTCTCAGCTCCCTGCTCCTTACTGTCTCTATATGCACGGTTATCATATCACTGCCGGCTTCAACAAATGCCCCCACAAGCTTCCAAGGCTGATTGATCATCAAATGCACATCCAAAGGCAGACGCGTGGCTTTGCGGATAGAGCTGACCACTACCGGGCCGATGGTGATATTAGGGACAAAACAGCCGTCCATAACATCGATGTGCAGAAGGTCAGCACCTGCGCGCTGGACCTTCCTGACCTCTCTGTCCAGGCAGCTGAAATCCGCCGATAATATAGAAGGCGCCACTTTTATCTTCATCTATACAGCCCTTTTTTATTTATATACCTTAGCACCGCCTCAGGGACTAAGTACCTAAAAGACCTCCCTGAGCTTATCGCCTGCCTGATCTCAAACCCCGAAACATCCACCGCGCGAATCGGCAAAGTAGTAATATAAGCCGGTATCTTTTCAAGCGGATAACCCGGCCGCGTGGCGGCAACAAACTTTATTATCTTGACTATATCGCTCAATTCTTTCCACTCCTCCAGATACTTCAGAAGGTCAGAGCCGATTAAGAAGAAGAGTTCGTCTCCGGGATAAAGCCTCTTGAATTCCTTAAGCGTATCTATCGTATAAGAGCGGCCGTCCCTGCGTATCTCCGTATCAGATACCCCGAAAGACTTATTGCCTCTTATGGCGAGTTTCACCATTTCAAACCTCGCCCTGGCAGGGGCGATGTCAGCATTATCCTTATGCGGAGGAAGGCAGGCCGGAACAAAAATAACTTTATCAAGCCTGAGTTTCTCCCTTGCCTCTTCCGCCAGAATAAGATGGCCGATGTGGATAGGGTTAAAAGTACCGCCTAAAATCCCGATTTTCATTCCCGGATCTGGCCCTTCCCGTAAACAGTATATTTATAAGTTGTCAATTCTTCAAGCGCCATCGGCCCGCGCGCGTGGAGCTTATCGGTCGAGATCCCGATTTCAGCGCCCATCCCAAATTCATATCCGTCGGTAAAGCGGGTGGAAGCGTTTACATAGACGCATGCGGAATCAACCATGCGCAGAAACTTATCCGCATTTTCTTTGTTATCCGTTACTATTGAATCTGAGTGATGCGAACCGTAAGTATTGATATGCTCAATCGCCTGATCAAGGGATTTTACAACTTTTACCGAAAGCACCAGGCCCAGGTATTCGGTACGGTAATCCTTTTCGGCTGCCGGCTTCGCCCATTTGACGATGCGCCGCGTGAGCGGACAACCGCGTAATTCCACCCCTGCATCCTTAAATTCTTTTGCCATGCCGGGTAAGAATCTTGCCGCTACGTCAATATGCACCAGCATACTCTCCATGGCATTGCAGACTCCCGGCCTCTGGGTTTTTGCGTTAAGGCATATCTTTTGCGCCATATTCAGGTCCGCCCAGTCATCAACGTAGACATGGCAGATCCCTTTATAGTGCTTGATCACCGGTATACACGAAGACCTGACTACTCTTTTAATCAAACCTTCTCCGCCCCTGGGTATCACCATATCTATATAAGCGTTAAGCTTTAATAATTCCTCAACCGCTCTTCTATCTTTAGTGGGAACCAGATTAACCGCCTCAAGCGGGATCTTGTTTTTTTTGAGTACTTCTTTAAGTAACCCGGTGATCGCTTTATTGGATTCCAGGGCATCGCTGCCGCCCTTTAAAATCACGCTGTTGCCTGACTTTATACATAAGCCGATACAATCCGAGGTCACATTAGGGCGCGACTCATAAATAATCGCGATTACCCCGACCGGGACGCGTATTTTATGGATCCAGAGGCCGTTGGGCCTGCGCCAGGCCTTAATCACCTCTCCCACGGGATCAGATAACTTAGCTACTTCATCAAGGCAGGCTGACATCTCCTCTATCCTTTTATCGTTTAGGGTAAGCCTTTCTATGTAAACGGCTGAAAGCTTAGCGCTGATAGCCTTCTTAATATCTGCGCGGTTGGCTTTAATGATCCTTTCCTTGCTGCGTAACAGGACAAGGGCCATTTCTCTAAGCACCTTAGCCTTAACGCGCGCGGAAAGCGTCAAAAGTTCATGCGATGCCGCCTGAGCACCTTTTGCCAAACCAATCATCTCATTCTTTAATGCCATAGTTTTACCCTGCTGCTTCAACGCTAAAGAATAACGATATTATCCCTGTGAATCAATTCCTTGTCGCTGCGCTTGCCGCATGCCTTTTCAAGTGCAGAGCTTGACAATCCCGCCCTGCCCCTTGCGAATTCCCTCTCCTGAGCATCGGCTACTTTAATGATATCTCCGCTGTCAAACCTCCCCTTAAATCCTTTCACCCCCACGGTGAGCAGACTTTTATTGTTCAAGAGGGCTTTTTTTGCCCCTTCATCAACGATTACGCAGGCCTTTGGTTTAGCCCCGAAAGCAAGCCAGCGCTTCCGTTCGCTAAAGTAACTCTTGCAGGGAGCAAATAGAGTCCCGTAAGAAGCCGGCTCATCCACAAGAGATAAAATAATATCCTTTTGCCTTCCGTTTGCGATAACACAGGGGATACCGGAATCTACTGCGATCTTGGCGGCCTCGATTTTGGTAATCATGCCGCCCACGCAGGCCTTTTTATCCGTAGAACAGGCCAAAGACTTAACCTGATGATCGATTTCGCAGACTAAGCGGATAAGTTTTTTATCCTTATCAAGAAGCCCGTCAACATCCGAAAGTATAATCAGTAAATCGGCGTTTACTAAACCGGCAACCAGCGCGGATAAACGGTCATTATCGCCGAATTTTATTTCCTCGGTAGAAACAGTATCGTTTTCGTTGATTATCGGGACACACTTCATCGCCAGAAGCTCATTAAGCGTGTTCTTGGCGTTTAGGTAACGCTTACGGCCGCTTAGATCATCGCCTGTTAAAAGGACCTGAGCGCAAACAAGCGACCTCTTAGCGAAAGCATCGCGGTATAAATCCATCAGTTCATTCTGGCCGATAGCCGCGGCTGCCTGTAGGCGGGCGAGGCCCTTCGGGCGGTTCTCTACGCGCATAATCCCCATACCGCAGGATATCGCACCGGAAGAAACAATCATTACCTGCCTGCCTTCCTGCGTTAAACGCGCAACTTCACCGGCGATCCCTGCGATAAAGGCGGTATCAAGCCTGGCACCCGCGCCCCCCAGAAGGCTGGAACCGATCTTAACTACTATTTTTCTGTAAGTTTTTAGAGACTGCTTCAATTAGCTCCTCCAATCCTTCCTTATTTAAAGCGGAGATCGGATAAATTTTTTTTCTGACCGTTTTCTTAAATCGCTTTAAATTTCCTTCTGCCTGCGGCAGATCCATTTTGTTGGCTACCAGGACCTGTCTCTTTGCCGAAACCTCTTTAGAGTACCCATTGAGTTCCCGGTTTATAGTCAGGTAATCTTCTTTAGGGTCCCTGCCTTCGGAACCGGACATATCGATCATGTGAATCAGTACCCTTGTGCGCTCGACATGCCTTAGAAACCTGTCTCCTAAGCCTCTGCCTCTTGAAGAGCCTTCAATCAGGCCCGGGATATCAGCGACTACAAAAGAACTATCCTGCCAGCGCACTACCGCTAAAACCGGAGTCTTGGTTGTAAACGGATATGCCGCGATTTTAGGGTGCGCGTTAGAAATAACCGAAATCAATGTGGACTTTCCGGCATTAGGAAAACCCACTATCCCCGCGTCAGCGATCAGCTTTAGGTCAAGCTGGATTTCTTTTTCTTCTCCGGGCTCTCCGGGAGTTGCCTCGCGCCTGTATTTATTGCCTGACCCTCCCGTGCCTCCGCGGGCAACCACAAACTCAACATCATACTTATCTAAGTCGCGGAGAATACAATCGCTCTTAATATCTTTGACCAACGTACCAGCCGGCACGCGGACTACCAAAGGCGGCGCATCCTTGCCCCTTTTCCCTTTGCCGGAGCCATGCTTGCCGTTTTCCCCGGTAAAATGGCGGTTATACCTGAAATCAAGGAGCGTATGCAGGCTGCGGTCGGCTCTGATAATCACGTCCGCCCCCTGGCCTCCGTCTCCTCCGTCGGGAATGCCCTGCCGTGTATATTTATCGCGGTAAAAAGATTGACATCCTTTCCCGCCAGAACCGGCTTTTATAGAAATCCTTGCCTGATCTATAAACATCAGCCCAGGATAATATCTTTAATCTTCAGGCGCGTAAGTTTAGGACGGAAGCCTACTTTACGATGGCTTGATTTACGCCTGCGGTAGGTCAGAGAAACAGCCTTAGGCCCCTTGACCTCCCCTAAACTAACCGCTTCAACACGGGCTTCTTTGATATAAGGACGGCCAAACTCATGCTGCTTATCCTTTACCGCCATCAGCACCGTGTTAATGGCGACCTCTTTGCCCTCCTTGAGATGCATAAGCTCCACATCAATGATATCGTCTTTTTTTACGTTATACTGTTTTGCTCCAACTTCAATTATTGCATACATTTTCGTCGCTCCTTTTAAGTAAAAGTTAACCGGTTAAGAGGTAGTATTATATAGTATCTGCCTGCTAAGGTCAAGGGAAAATAATCGCTTCAGAAAGGCAGGAAACCCAAGAATTACGCCAAAATATGCGGGCAAAAGGGCGCCTTTATGAAATCTTGATATCCTCGATATGCATCGCGGGATTTGAAACGAGGTTGATCTTTGCCCCGAATTTATGCTCCAACGCCCTAAGGTTTGCTTTCTCCTTCAATACCTCATCGACGACATCAGGGTTTAGATGCAGGCTTAGCTGCTTGATATTCTTTTCTTTCAACGCCCTTCTTGTCTCTTTAAGCGCAAATACCGACATCGTCAGGGGAGATTTAACCTTTGCCCTCCCCTGACAGTAGGGACAAGGCTGAAAAGAAAGCATCTGTACGGTCTTATGTATCCTCTCGCGGGTCATCTCTACCAGGCCGAATTTGGAGATCCCCAGGATATCATATTTTGCCCGGTCACTGCTCAAAGAGCTCTTTAAAATGTTAAGCACTTCCCGGCGGTGTTTCTCCTTTTCCATATCTATGAAATCAATTACGATTATGCCGCCTAAGTCGCGCAGGATCAGCTGCCGGGCGACTTCTGCCGCAGCTTCGCAATTAACCTTAAAAGCGGTTTCCTCCTGCCCGAATTTCTTCCTGAATCCGCCGCTGTTCACATCAATGACCACCAGGCCCTCGGTCGGTTCGATCACGATATAGGCTTTTGACTTCATATAGACACGGCTTTCAAAAATCCTGTTAATCTGTTTCTCTATATCCTTCTCCGCGAAAAGATCCTCTCCGCGGTAAAGTTCTACGCGCCGGGTCAGATAACTTAAAAACGCCTTCATAAAACGGATGATCCGGTAAAATTCGTCCTTATTATCCACAATCAACTTGGTAACATCGTCGGTAAATGAATCGCGGATAGCGCGGAAAGTAAGGTCATATTCTTCGTAGATAAGCGAAGGTACTTTCGACTGGGCGATCGTTCTCTCCAGGCGCTTCCAGAGCTTGAGCAGAAAATTGGCATCATGTAAAAGCTCGGATTTACTTTTCCCCGCGGCAGCGGTACGCACTATCAGGCCGGTATCTTTGGGGATTCTTAATTCATGAAGTATTGCCTTAAGCCGCCTGCGTTCCTCTTCATCTTCTATCCTGCGGGAAACCCCTGCCTGCTTCTCAAGCGGCATTAATACCAGGTATCTGCCGGCAATGCCGATTTCGGTAGTAAGACGCGGCCCTTTGGTGCCGAAAGATTCTTTAACCACCTGGACTAATACTTCCTGGCCTTTCTTGATTTCTTTAGTTTTATGCTCGCGGGATTCAATCGCTTCAAAAGCCGATTCTATCTCCGATATATAAAGAAAACCTTTTTTAGGCAGGCCGATATCCACGAATGCCGCCCCGATTCCCGGCATTACCGTATCAATCCTACCTTTATAGATATTTCCTACGATAGTCTTATCCTGAGGCCGTTCAATATGGAATTCCTCAAGCCTCCCTTCATTGACTATAGCTACGCGTTTCTCCTGCGGCTCAATATTAATTAAAATTTCCCTGGGCATCTTTGATCTCTATCCCTTCCGGAAGCTGATTCGCAAGCTTCTCTTTAAAACTACAGACATTAATAGATTCACCTAATACAACAATTGCTTCTTCGCTTTCACTCTCCAGTCCCAGCTTCAGCGCTCTTTTGATGCTGAATTTAGGGTGTGGATTAAATCCTTCCGTCATCTTTAAGGGCAGATTGGCGCGGCGTAAAGCCCGTTGGAATAAACGCATTAGGTCAAGATGTGAAATATATTTCATCTGGCCTTTTTTTGAAAAAGTAAAACTTATCCTGTACATGGCAATCGGTTATTTCTTCTCCTTATTTTTAGCTATCTCTTTTTTCTTCTTATCCTCCGGCTTGATGATGTTTAATTCGGAATCCCTGCCCAGCCTTTCGTGCAGCTCATTTAATTCCTCATCGGAGAGCCCTACTCCCGGTTTTACTATACGCGTAGTCAAAAACACCAGAAGATCAATCTTAGTGTTGCTGTCAATATCCCTCCTGAATAATACACCTAAAACAGGGATCTTGCTTAAAAAAGGAATCCCGATGTTCTCTTTGCCTTTGACGTCCTTTAACAGGCCGCCGATTACCACGGTTTCGCCGTCGCGCATCAGCACCCTGGTCTCTGCTTCCCTGATATCAATCACCGGATATTCGTTAGTGCCTTTGGTGGTAGTATACGAAGTAACCGAAGGATGTATTACCATATTAACAAAATCTCCGGCGCACACCTGCGGCACGACATTTAACTGGATGCCGATATCCTGATAATAATCAAGCGTAGTGGTGGTTACCGGAGTGCTGCCGCTGGTAGTAGTATCGGTTTTTAAAATCGGGTATTTTGTCCCGATTAGAATCGATGCTTCCTGATTTGTTAGGGTCATTATTCTGGGAGCAGAAAGCGTATTAGTATTGACATCTTCCTCCAAGGCATGGATGATTACTTCAAATTCCGAACCGGTTAATTTCTTAAATATTACCTCCAAACCTGCGGCATAAGGATAGCTGCCGGAAAAAGTAGATACACCCTCCTTGGGGCTAAAGACGCCGGGCGTAAACTCTGATGCTAAATTACGGCCTGCCATACTCATCTTATTACTTCTGTCTATGTTTAGGTCCGTAGGCGGAGTTGTATAGGTAGAAGCTCCAGCGGTCCCAGTACCCCAGTCAACGCCGATATCTTTAAGTTTATCCCTGCTGACCTCCATAATCCTGGTCTCAATTAAAACCTGCTGCGGGATTACATCTATTTGAGTAATTACTTCTTTAATTTTATCCAACACCGGAGGAACATCGCTGATAATAAGCACTCTGGAGCGCCCCGGTTTTATTTCTTCCTCCCTCTTCTGTTTAGCTAAAGATTCCCCCTTTTCAGCGCTGGAAAATTCCCAGCCGGCCTGAGTAGTCATCTCAAGCACCGTAATCTTACCGCGCGGAGAGAGTTGAATTTCAAGCGCCTTTTTAGCGTCCTGGGCATCGATATATTTAAGGTTGAATACTTCGGTTATCGTGGGCTGGACCTCAGCTAATTCCACCTCCTGTTTTTTAAGGGAAGTCAGCTTATCGATAGGGGCAACGGTAACGATATTACCCTGCTTTTCATAGGCAAAGCCGTAGGTCTTTAATATGACATCCAGGGCCTTCTGCCAGGGAACATCCGTAAGCCTGATCGTCACATTGCCGATAACCTCCGGAGTAGTAACAATATTTACGCCGGCCTTATAGGAGATTATCTTTAAGACATTGCGGATATCCGCGTCTTTAAAATCCAGAGTAACATTATCCGACGGAGAAAGGCCGTTTTCCGCAATTATCACTTGCTCTTCTTCTTGCCTTGCGCCTGCGGCAGCCGGTGCAGTCTCTGCCTGCGTTTCCACCACGCCCCCCTTCTCCTGGGCAGTAGCAAAACGGCTGATAAAGATAAGAAAACAGCCGACAAGCAGAAATACAAATATATAATTGCGAAATTTAATCTTTAACATTATTCCTCCTTGTCTAACTCAATTTCAATGGGTTCACCGTTTTTAATTAATATGACCCTGTCGCTTTCAATCTTTAAAACCTGATAATCTTCGGACTGATCGCCGATTTTTACCACATCCCCGTTAATTATAGCGAAAGAACCGCCTTCTTTATCAAAAATTATTCCTTCCAAAGAAACTCCTTTTGCCTGTTCCTTCTGCCCGACCTTAAGCAATCTTCCGTCGGCAGTGACCAGGGGTATAAAGGGGTCCCTCTCGCCTTTAGGATCGTAAACAAAATCATCCTGGGCGCGTAAGATGCATGGCATAAGATGCAAGGCACAGGCACAGAATAAAATCAGTAAGGTTTTTGCCTTTACTGATAACTGAAAACTGGCAACTGACAACTTATTTCTTAACATACGTCCTCAACACTAACTGCGTATTCTGCTGAATCGGATTAACACTGCTGGGTTGTATATTAAGCCGCTCCACTGAAAGCGGCACGGATAAATCTCCCATATCGCTTAAAAAACCACCCAGGCTATGGTATCCGCATAATAAATCTATATCTACCAGTATGGGTTTCAGGCCGGGTAGCTGGCTTTGCCCTTGTGTTTCTTTTGCCTGAGGAAGGCTGAGGGGTTGTATCTGCATTATCCGGATGTTTTTTTCATTAGCAAGCTCGGAAATCCGTTGCAATAGGACCGGCAATTCCTCTTCCCGGATCGGTTCTTTTACCCGCAGCGGGCCGCTGGCTGCCTTAATCGCCTGATAGCGCGCAAGTTCACTGCCTAGGTTATCGATATCCTGGCGTAATTTAACGGCTGCCACCGAATCCCGCCTTATTGCATTTATTTGCGATCTTAGCACAAGTGAAAAATCAAGATAAAGCAGAATGAGTACGCCTAATCCGGCCAGGATCAGCTTTTTTTTATCATTTGATAATACCGCTGCTAAATTATTCATAGGTCATTTCTTCTGAAAAGCAGATAAGGTGAAATCTACGATATCGTATCCGCCGATGGTCCTGCGCTGGACCGCTCCTAAAGTCAGATCATGAAAATCTTTGGCGAGCCCTTTATTGCCTTTTAAATTATCCATAAATTTATTGATCAGGCTCAACTCCTCTTTCTCTAGAGAAACTGCCGAGCCTTTCAAAATAAAATTGCCTGCGTCAAAAGACAGAGAGTTAAACCATACCCCGTAGGGCAAATCCGTGCTCATACTGTTTAAGCGCAAAGCCCATTTGTCGACCCCGTTGTCTATCTGCCGGGGCTCCTCCCCTCTCTCGACCTGATTGCTGTAATACTTTTTAAGTTCTCCCAGGGTAGCCCACTGGGGAGAAAGTTCCTGCCACTTTTTATTTAGAAGAGCGGCCTGCCGGCCCTTGAGGATAAAAACAACAAAAAGAGAAACATGCACAGCTACCAGCAAAGCGATGATAACCGAAGCAGTAAAAATAATCTTTTCTTTGGGGAAGCTGCCTAATCGAAGCCCCGTTGTTTTAGCTGCGGTTTTTTCCGTCAAAAGATTAATTTCTATCATCATCACCTTCGTAGAGCTAACCCTATTGCTACCCCAAGCCGCAGAGCGGCAGATTTTAGCTCTTCCTTATCGAGATTATCGGATATGACTACTTTTCTCAAAGGATCCCAGATTTCAGTTTCAAGGCCGGTAAGATTGGCTAATATGTCTTTGAGTCCGGCAAACTGCAAACTGCCGCCGCTCAAGAACAACTTAACCACGCTTGAAGCATGCTGGCTTTCGTAGTAATCAAAGGATGTGCGCAGCTCGGAAACCAGGCCGGAGAGCACAGATTCAAATGCTTTGAGAAGCTTTTCCAGGCTGTCTTTATCAGGATTTTTCTTTAAGGTTTCCGCCTGCTTAAGGTCTATGGATAAAGAATCCGCTATCTTCCGCGTGAAGTTATTGCCGGCAATAGGGATATCCCTGCTTAAAAACGGCATTCCCCCTTCCAGGATATTCAGGTTTGAATAAGTAGCGCCGATATTTAAAAGCGCGATGGTCTTATTCTTTAACCCCGTTTCAAGCAGGTCATAGTTATAATTAAAGGCGTTTACCAGGCAGAGAGAATCAACATCTACGAGATTAGCCCGCAGGCCGGCTTGCTTTAGCAACTCCGTGCGCTGAATTAGAAAATCTTTTTTTACGGCGGCTAATAAAACCAGGATTTTATTTTCCTGCGCGTACTGTTTTAGACTATAGCTGTCTAAACTCACTTCATCCACAGCAAAAGGAATATGCTTCTGTGCTTCGAATTTAAGCGCCTTTCTGATCTCATCATCATGCATTTGAGGAAAATCGACACAGCGGATTATCACCGAGCTGCCTGAAACAGCAGTATTGACCAACCCCGTTGGGCGGGACTGAGCAAAATTTTTAAGGGCTTGCGCTGGCGCCTGCATTTCCTCCTCTATCCCGGATGCGTAAAGCTTAGCCAGGTTACCCTCAAATTTTATATTTACGTATTTCAACGCACTGCTTCCGATATCAAGCCCGATAACATCATTCTTTCCTGCAGCAAATATATTTTTCAGTCTTAACTTAAGCATCTTATTTATTGGCCTTCTGACCAAGAAACTATTTCGGCGCCACAAAAAAGAAAGCCGGCTTAAGGCATCTTGACTATCAGCCGGGCTCCAGTTCTAATAAAGTAAACCCTCTCTTATCTAACAATTTCATCGCTGGGACCGGCAGTGCCTGTTTGGTTAAAATGAATAACCCCGCTTTCATCCATATAGTAATACTTTCCCTTCAGCAGGCCGGAAGTAGTCGGATTGGCATTTACGGTAAAGTGGTCATTATCGACCAGGGAGTATTGAAATTCATAACCCTGTTTGCGGCCGCTGGCAAGATTAGTGTCAATGTAAGACGGGTTCGAGACAGGTTCAACCATCTCTGACAATCCGCCTGGATAAGCTTCGCTATTGATATGATAAAGCTGACAGCCGTTATTAATCGCCTTTAAGTTGGCTATTGCGGCACTTTCATTAGCGACAACGCGCGAGCGTAGAAGGTTAGGAGTAGCTATGACAATCAGGCCGATTACTATCGCAACTACGATCATAATTTCAACAAGGGTAAAAGCCCTTTTCATAGGCTAATCCTTTCCAGAGCAATCCTCAAAGACGAATAATCCGGATGTACTGACACTGTAAATCTTCGAACCGGTAAAACCGCATTTAAGCGGCAATGCAGAACAATTGTAACCGGAAGAATCCATACGCCGGCAGGTAAATTCATAGCCTTTACTCAAAGACCCGCTAAGGTAATCTTTATCCATGTATCGGGCAGGGCCACCGGTCAACGCGGAAGGTTCGGCAGGATAAACACCCTGATGGTCGCGGGAATAATTCTCCAGGGCAGTGGAAACCGATTTTAAGGTTGCCTGGGCATAAGACTCATTTTGCTTGATATTGAACTCAATTATTTTCTCGATGGCAAGGCGTAAAAATAGGCTGGAGAGCGCGATTATAATCATAATCATCACAAAACTGCGCGCCTTAAAATCGGACATCTTCTTGGCTTTCTCCTTTAAAAAGCAACAGCTAACGCTTTACAGCGCAATTATTTAAATATTCTATCACAAAATATGTTTTGTGCAATATAAATCGCAGGAAAAATAGAAAGAGCGGGGGGATCCCCGCTCTTTCTATGTATTTAAAACTGCTTCTCTCCTTAGCTGCAGGCCGCAGAAGTCAATACTCCCCCGGTAGTAATGGTGAATCTCTTGGTACCGGTGGTGTTACAAGTTGAAGGCGTAGCTGTACAGGAGTATGCTGAAGTACTCATCGTCCCGCAGGCAAAAACATAACCCTGACGCGCAGCAGCCGTATAATCCTCATTCAAATACGCCGGCCCGCTGGCAGTAGAGGTCAATGTTGCTATAGCTGCGGGGTAATTGCCGTTATTCGCTGCAGCATAACTTTCGCATGCCGTGGAAATCGTCCTTAAGGTTGCTTGGGCGTTGGTTTCGTTAGCATTAACTCTGGCGCGCAATAAGTTAGGTATAGCTATAGCAGCCAGAAGCGCGATAATCGCTACTACGATCATAATTTCAACAAGCGTAAAACCTTTCCTCATTCTGAATACCCTCCTCTCCAAGGCGTAATTACCTTTCCGCTTTGCCAAAAATCCACTATTTATTTCTATTTATAAATTCTCCTTACGAACTTTCGGCTTTTAAGCGTGCGGCTGCCTTTTCACCTTTTATATCACCCTGCCTTATTCTTGTCAAGCCCTAATTAAAATATAGCGTATCAGGGGTATTTTCTAACCCGCTTAAACCAGTCAATCGTAATCTCAAGCCCCTTATCCAGATTGATTTTGGGCTGCCAGTTAAGCAGGGATTTTGCCCGGGAGATATCCGGCTGCCTCTGCCGGGGGTCATCCGCAGGCAACGGTTTAAAGACGATTGGGCTACTGGCTACGGTCAGCCTGGCCACTAATTTTGCCAATTGTAAAACCGTAAACTCTTTCGGATTGCCAAGGTTCACCGGAAAATCCGCGCTTGCGCGCATTAGCCTGAAGACGCCCTCCACCAGATCGGTGATATAACAAAACGAGCGGGTCTGCGTACCTCTTCCGTAGACGGTCAGCGGCTTCTTATTTAATGCCTGATAGATAAAATTCGGGACCACCCTGCCGTCATTTATACGCATGCGCGGTCCGTAGGTATTAAAGATCCTTGCTATCCTTATATCAACTTTATGTACCCTACGGTATGCCATAGCAATAGCCTCGGCAAACCGCTTTGCTTCATCATAACAGCCTCTTAAGCCCACAGGATTAACATGCCCCCAATATCCCTCCTTCTGCGGATGCTCAAGCGGATCTCCGTATACTTCAGAAGTAGAAGCAAGCATAAACTTAGCCTTTTTTTCCTTGGCCAGGCCCAAAGCATTATGGGTGCCGAGAGACCCGACTTTTAAAGTTTGGATAGGGAACTTAAGATAATCTACCGGTGAAGCCGGAGACGCAAAATGCAGCACATAATCTACTTTTCCGCTCACGCTGATATGTTTAGTAACGTTGTGCTCATGAAGAGAAAAATTTTTTTCATTCTTGAGGTGGACGATATTCTTAAGGTCTCCGGTAATAAGATTATCTACGCAGACGACTTTAAACCCTTCTCCTAACAGCTTATCGCATAAATGCGAACCGATGAATCCGGCTCCGCCGGTAATAACCGCTGTCTTTCTCTTCATCTTTCCTTAAAATACTCCACTGTCTGCTTAAGCCCCTCGATAAAACCTATTTCGGGAGTAAATTTGAGAAGCTTTTTTGAATCAGCAAGATCGGCATGCGTCTTGAAGACATCTCCGGGCCGGGGCTTAAGAAAAACCGGGCTGATATTTTTACCGATTAGCCGGTTTAGAATACGCACTAACTCCAGAATAGCATAAGGCCTGCCTGAAGCAATATTAAAAACCCTGCCTTGGAGACTATTCTTTCTGATGGCAGCGAGATTTGCGCTGACTACATTTTTTACGAATGTAAAATCCCGTGATTGTTTTCCGCTGCCGTATACAGGAGGATGCTCGTTATCCATGATACAGGCAATAAACTTAGGGATGACCACGGCATACTCGTCATCAAGCGCCTGCCTTGGCCCAAAGACATTAAAATAACGCAACGATACGGTAGGTAGGCCATAATGCAGGCTGAAGATCCGGCAGTAATATTCCCCTGCCAGCTTGCTTAAGGCATAGGGGGAAATCAGCCTGGGTAAGTCTGATTCTTTCTGCGGGAACCTGAGCGCTTCTCCGTATATTGAACTTGAGGAAGCGAATATGAACGACTTAGCCTTTATCCTGCGCGCAGCTTCAAGCATATTTAAAGTACCGTTTATATTAACCTCATTATATTCCCGCGGATCTTTCAATGACCTGGGCACGCTCCTTAAGGCTGCCTGATGCAGGATAAAATCCATACCGCGGCAGGCCTTAAGGCAGGCTGCCGGATCCCGGATATCATCTTTTAACAATTCAATTTTATTCCTGAAAGCTTTTAGATTCTCCTCTCTGCCGCTGGAAAAATTATCCAGCACCCGCACCCGCGCTCCCGAATTAACCAGTTCTTCGACGATATGCGAACCGATAAACCCGGCGCCGCCGGTGATCAAAAATTTTTTCATAGCCTCACCACCTTGCCGCTTGCTCTGCCCTGGTAGACATTACGGGCATCAAAAACCAGCCTGGCATTTTTCAAAATAAATCCGTAATCTAACACTGAATGGTCTGTTGCAATAACAACGCAATCGAATTTTCTTAAGTTGTGCTTATCTATAGGCATTGACTTGAGATTGATGCCGTTTAGCTTAAGATAAGGGATCAAGGGGTCATGATAAGCGACACTGACGCCTTTCTTCTGAAAAATGTCTATCATATCTATCGAAGGAGATTTTCTTAAATCCCTAACATCCTTCTTATATGTCACCCCCACAACTAACACC
>CAYNRN010000017.1:18921-23116 GCA_964399915.1 uncultured Planctomycetales bacterium | reverse complement strand
TAAGGCTTACCCCTAAAGACCTGCCGATTCTGCGCGAATTAACCGGGCCGTAGATATATTTCAACGCCAAAGCCCCCTTCTATTCTCGCGTGCCTCTTTGTAAAACTTCTGGAATAAATCCGCGTATTTTACATTAGGCGGATAAGTCATCAAAGACGCGTACCCCTGCCTTACAATCTCCGCATTGACAAAAGTGCCGTCTTTTAAATATACGTAGGCGAGCAACCTCTTATACCTGTCGTATCTTTCAACATCAAATTCCAAAGAGACACGCTTGCCCTGGACAAGGTTTTTAGTAAATTCGTAGGAACGTTTACCCAGCTGCTGGATAATGCTTTTACTCTCGCCGCTTCTTTTGCTATCGCGGTCTAACTTATCTGACTCATGCATCTCCGGAGTATCTATGCCGATTAAACGGACGCGCTGATTATCTTCCAGCAGGATTGTGTCCCCGTCTATTGCCCTGGTTACCAGTATATCGGAATAATTATAGGACTTGCCGAAAGGAATACTATAAGTACCTTCTCCGTCGGAATGCACTTTTCCATCCGCGGCAAAGAGTATGTTCAAAGGAAAAATCAACAAAACGGCTAATAAAATAATCCTTTTCATCTTTCCTCCTTAAACCCTTGCGGCGATGATGCCTGCCAAAACTACGATATCTTCAATACAAAAGATATCTTTAATACTTTCATCAAAAAGGATATTGGCCTCAGCGCCAAACTCCTCATCGGCGCTCCAGAGCGTAATCAAAGCCGGCACCCCCTCTAAAGCATCGATAATAATCCCCGCATCGCCGTATTTAACCTGCCGGGCAGGGATCCTGCCGGCATTCGACAACAGCCCCTGCGGGTTATTGCCGTATTTGCGGATAACCGGTTCAATTACCCTTTTCCTGAAAGCATCAGCATAACCTTCTATGCCTGATAATTCCCGGAAATCCTGCCATTCTCCGGATAGCACCGGTAAACCACTCAGCTTTTTGATAAGATAGTGCAGTATCAATATCGCGGTAAAATCTTTTGCTAAGGCACCGCAAGAGGTGGAAAAAACCTTCTCTTGCCCAGGATCAACCTCATAAACATCCCCGAGGAAATTGACCTTAAGCTTTTCTTGAGGTTTAAGGTCGGGGAGCCCTTCCCATGCTTTTTGCAACGCAGCCTCGTAACCCATGCTTTTATTTTATCCTTTTTAATTGGATAAAGCAATAAATTAGATTATAATGGATAACGTAAGTTTTTAAAATTACTAGTTACGAGTTACTAGCTTACTAGTTACTAAAATTATGATTTACGACCGATTTCAACAGGAAGCCATAAACTATATCAACCAGGGGCACTCGGTAATCGTTTCAGCGCCTACCGGCGCCGGGAAAACCGCGATTGCCGAACATGTGATCGAAACCTGCCTGCAGAATAAACAGGGAGTTATCTATACCGCCCCGATCAAGGCCCTTTCAAACCAGAAATTCCGCGATTTCCAGGGAGAGCATAAGGATAATATCGGCATACTCACCGGCGATGTCTCAATTAACCCCAATGCCCCGGTATTGATCATGACCACCGAGATCTTCCGCAACAAGATCCTTGATGAACCGGCTTCACTTACCCAATATTCCTGGATCATCTTTGATGAAATTCATTATCTTGATAATCCCGAACGCGGCACGGTCTGGGAGGAATCGCTGATCTTTTTGCCCGAACATATGAATATCCTGGGGCTCTCCGCGACTATCCCGAACATAAAACAGCTCGCCGAATGGATTGAATCCATACACAAGCGCCCCTTTAAGACGGTAATCGAAGATAAACGCCCGGTGCCGCTGCACTTCTTCTTCAATTCAAACAATGAAATAGTGGATAATATCAACCGGCTCCGGAAATCCCGCCACGGCAGGCCGAATAAATTAAGCGCACTCGTCAACCACCTGAGTAATGAAGACGGCCTTCCCTGCATATATTTTGTTTTTAACCGCAGGCGCGCTGAAGAGCTTGCCTTTGAGCTATTAGGGCATAACTTCCTTACCAATAAAGAAAAAACACAGATCACCGAGCTTTTCAATTCACTGGCAGAACGCTTTAACTTAGGCCATGAAAGGACAGCGCAAAGCTTATATCCGCTGATACAAAGAGGGATTGCTTTTCATCATGCCGGAATGCTTCCGACGTTAAAAGAAGTCGTGGAAAGGTTATTTACCAGCCGCCTGATCAAGGTAATATTCACTACCGAAACCTTTGCCTTGGGGATAAATATGCCCAGCCGTTCGGTAATTTTCGACGGACTGCGCAAATTCTACGGCCGCTATGTCAGAAACTTAAAAACGCGCGATTTTTACCAGATGGCAGGCCGCGCAGGAAGGCGCGGCATAGATAAAGAGGGTTTTGTATACTCGCGCGTCAATCCGCACATGATAAATCCCGATGAGGTAAAACGGATCATCTACGGCAGGCCGGAAGAGGTAAGAAGCCAGCTGAATACTTCCTACGCTACGCTGCTTAATCTATATGAAAAACATAAAGAAGGGCTCGTTAAGGTCTATGCTTTATCGCTGCATTGTTTTCAATCCGGAAAACAGCAGCAAAAAGAAGCCCTGCGGCTGATTAATGATAAACTCAGACTCCTTAATGCGATGGGATACATATATCAGGGGGAACTTACGCAAAAAGGACGCTTTGCCAAGAGCGTTTACGGATACGAGTTGATTCTCTCTGAGCTTTACGAACGCGGCGTGCTTGAACAGCTGGATGAGGTAGGCTTAGGAGTGACTGCCGCAGCAGCGGTTTTTGAGCCGCGTAAAAATCAACATTCTCCCGGCCTATCAAAAAACAGCCGCCATATCAAGCGCGTATGCGAAGAGATCTACGAGGATATAAAACATTTAGAGAGAAAATACAGAATTTATCCGATTAGCAAACCGCCTTATTTCCACCTAAGCAACTGCCTTGAGGCATGGCTGCGCGGGACTTCGTTTGATAAAATACTTCGTTTTACCGATACTGACGAAGGCGAAGTAGTGCGGTATTTCAGGATGAGTGTGCAGATTTTACGCGAAGTAAGCGATGCCAAGGTCGCCAGTCCCCTGCTAAAAGAAAAACTCCGCGAGACGATGCGCGTAATCAACCGCGACATCGTCGACGCGGAGAAACAGCTGAGGGCTGATTAACTTTTATACCCCCACCGGCATACCTGCATAGAGACGGACTGCGCTAAGAAAGTCTATCAACTTCTTATGCTGCCGCCTCAACCTCTTATGTATCCTTCTAATATGGCGCTTCATCTTAAATCCTCCTTGCTTTACCCTGCTAAAAAATCAATGTAATGTTTTACTGTCATCCAAAAACCGGCGTGTTTCCTTGTATACCTTCTTGCCTTCTTTGCGTTTCTTCTATGCGCGTGTCTCATCTTAGCCCTCCTTGTCTATATACCTATATACTTTAGCGGATACAATCCGGGTGCGCTTACCGTTTTGATCAGCCGGAGACAAAATCACTGCCCCCTGGTAAACCTTATCAGCCCGTTCTATAGTAAACAACATAACCCCGCCTTTTACCGCAAGAGTTAGAGCATTCATTACCCCTGCTCCTTCCTTTCGGAAAACTGCGCGCTCATCTTGGCGATTGCATCCATCATCCTCTTTTCAAGATCGGCGTCATTCTTTAAGCCGCTGGCATCCATATCCGTACGGCTTAAGAGCTCTGCTAAATCCTGCAGTATCTGCGCGCGCGAGATATGTTTTCCGGTAGAAAACATGGCATCTTTATTCAGCTTATCCATAAACTCTAACTCTTCCCTGGTCAGAAAAGTCACCACCCTGTGTTTGAATTCCTTTTTGCCGTTCATCTTGTTCACCCCCTCCGGGCCCCGCTCCGCCAATATTTGTGGCGGAGCGGGATCGACCCCTGCTACTTCAACCTTACCGTGGCTGGCCCCGTTAGAAAATAATATTTAATAGGACGGATTTTTCTAACGGGGCTGGTGGTATAAATATACCTTGCCCTATCGGAAGGGCAAGTATGTTGCTTTCTGCAACAAAAAGCCCTTTAAATTCGCCTACCGCATCCAGGCAAACCTAAAGGGCCTATAAACAACGAAACCCTGAGGGTTATCTCAAGGTTTCTCCCTCTTTGGCAGCCCCTCTATCCCATCTTGCGGTGGGACAGGTAGCTTTGCGCCCCAGGGTCGCCCCTGGTTTGCC
>CAYNRN010000017.1:13709-18821 GCA_964399915.1 uncultured Planctomycetales bacterium | reverse complement strand
TGCCCAAATTGTCAAATGTGCACTTTTACATCTTACAATTAAAGTATAGCATATTTTTGCCAAGCAGGTCAAGGTCAGGGGCGTGATTTTAGGTAGTCCCGGATTATATCCTTATGGTCAAATGCGAAATCGAGATTGCCTGCTTCGTTTAAATTTACGATTTTTAATTTCCCGGCATCATCCCCTGCCTTTGGCTTACCTTTGCCTTTTGCCGTGAATACTACACAGATAGTATGGAAACGCGGGTCGCGGTCCGGGCGCGAATAAGCGTGGAATTGCTTTAAATCCTCCAGTTCCAAACCGGTCTCTTCCATCATCTCCCTTTTCACCGCGTCTTCAAGGCCCTCTCCATAATCCACAAAGCCTCCGGGAAGCGCCCAGCCAAAAGGCGGGTTTTTCCTTTCAATAACTACAATGCCGCCGTCAACATCAATGATGCAATCAACAGTTATAAACGGCCCCTTCTGGAGTTTTTCAACAATATGTCCGAGGTAGCCGATTACGCCTTTATTGAAAATCTCATATGCTTCATTATCATAAAGGCAGAAGATTATTTCTTTAAGCCCGGTTTTCTTCTCTTCCCGCAGGTAGCGGAATGCTTCCTGCGACATAATCTTTGCCGAGGCAAGAAGCGGAAATTTCCCCACTCCGCAGCCAAGGGCCGGAAAGGCGATTGATTTAATCTTTAATTTATCAGCCGCCATAAGCGCCGACTTGGTAGAACTCCTGATTTTGACTTCGTCAGTAGCAAAATCCATGCCCATGGTCGCGGCATGAATCACATATTTTGCCGGCAGCTTACCTGCGCCGGTAGCAACCGCGCTACCGATTTCAATCGGCCCCTTCTTTACTGCTTCATCCTCAACTACCTTGCCCCCTTTACGCTTAATCGCCCCTGCCACCCCGCCTCCCATCTCAAGGCGGTTATTTGCGGCATTGACAATCGCATCAACCTTCATCTCCGTAATATCGCCTTTTACTACTTTAATCTCGGTATCTTTTATTCTCATAACAACTCCCAATTGTTTAAAATACTACTAAAGTAAAGCGGGTGGCGCACCCCGCGACAGGGCCCGCTTTACTCGCCGATTATTTTAATCAATACTCTTTTTCTGCGCTGCCCATCAAACTCGCCGTAAAAAATCTGCTCCCACGGCCCAAAATCAAGCTTACCCCTGGTTATTGCCACCACTACTTCGCGGCCCATAATCGTACGTTTGAGATGGGCATCAGCATTATCCTCCCCGGTAAGGTTATGCTTATATCTATCCTTGCCAAACGGAGCCAGCTTCTCAAGCCACACACTAAAATCTTCATGCAGGCCGCTCTCATCGTCATTAATAAAGACGCTTGAGGTAATATGCATGGCATTCACAAGGCAAAGGCCCTCTTTAATCCCGCTTTTGGCAAGCGCATCTTCCACCTGCGGGGTAATATTCAGGAAATCATATCTTTCCTTAGTATTAAACCAAAGGTATTCGGTATAAGTCTTCATAAAGCAAAATTAGAATTTGCCGAGCAAAGCCAGGATGCCGATAACAATAAATACCGAACCGGCGGTATATCTAATGATATCCGGCCTTAAATACTTTGCCGCCGCCGCGCCGAATATCACGGAGAGCGCAGTAATAATGAGGTAAGCCGAAACTGATCCCATCCACACGGTCAGGGGCTTTCCGGTCTTAGCGCTTAAGCCGATACCGACCAATTGGGTCTTATCGGCAAGTTCGGCGGCAAAAACCGCGGCAAAAGTCGTAAAATATATCTTCCAGTCCATTATTTCCTCCCTGAAGACTTAATCAATTCTTTCATCTTCTTAACCATTTTATGTTTAACCAGCTCCTCCAGAGGGATACCGGCGGTAAGCGACCAGTTAACCCTGCTCACTGTCCCGGGAGTATTTATACGGTAATCATAAGGGTCGCCTTTAAGGATTCCTCCAAGCAACAACCAGTCAAAAATCGAATTGATACAAAAGACTGAACTGCTTTTAAGGACAATCCTAAATGCCGCCTCAAGCGCCTTAGGAACGCAGGCCTCCTGCATCTTCCCGCTCAGTCCTGCCTGCTTCCAGAATTTTTCCTTTTCCGCGTAAGTGTTTTCATATATCTCTATAATATCCCTGATGAGGTTTTTATCCTGCGCAAGAACCCGTACAAGCGCATCAAGCGAATTTATCTCCTTCTTCCAACGCAGCCTGCCGTGGCGCGATAATAAGCAATCAAATAAACTTCTCACTGCGCTGTTATAATCTATCCCCTTCTCCGCGCACTTTCTGACAAACAGGGCCTCATCTATTGTGCCTGCTTCATTCTCCCACCATGCCGGCCAGTTAGTCGTATCGTGAGTAGAAAGCGTGGCTACGGAAAGCCGGCGGTATTCTTCGGGCTTAAGGAAATCATGCTTTACCTGCCAATCCTTTACCCAGCGCTGGACATCGTTACCGGGTATGCCGAATTCCTGCATGGCCTGGGGACAAGCCGGAGGGATCATTCCTAAATCTTCTCCGCAGACCAGCATCTTTGTCGATGACAGCATTTCGGAGAGTATCCTCCTGCCGTGTGCCGGCCAGAGATTCTCATCGCGCGGGTCAAACTTTCCGTTTAGCCCTTGGTTTTCCGGAGAATCATTATAAGGTATGCTCCAGATGCGGAATAATCCGACGATGTGGTCAACCCTGATAATATCAAAGAGATTCTCGGTAAACGAAAGCTTCCTTTTTAAATAGGTGAAACCGTCATCCTCTATCGCCTGCCAGTTATAGGTAGGCATGCCCCAGCGCTGGCCTTTGGCGCAATACATATCAGGGGGGGCGCCTGCGGCAAATTCCATCTTAAAGAATTGAGGAAATTGCCAAACATCTGCGCTGTCGCGGGAAACCAGTATCGGCATATCGCCGTTTAAGAATACATTTTTCTTAAGGGCGTATTCTTTTGCCGCTTTAAACTGCCGGTATGCCAGCCACTGCATCCAAACCTGAAAATCTAATTCCCGCCTGTTCTTATCTTTGAATGCACTTAACGCTTTTTGCGCGCGTAATCTGTATTGATCGGGCCATTCATACCATGGCTTATTACCAAAATTTTGTTTTAAAACTTTAAAAAGCGCGAAATCTTCGATCCAGTATTTATTCTGCCGGCGGAACTCATGGAAAGATCTGTTTTTATCTAAAGCGCTGCCTGAAAAAATTTCTTTCAGGAAATTAAGCTTTGCTTCTTTGAGGGAATAATCCAGATGCTTCCTTCCGGCGGGAAAATCCTTTCTTATCCGGTTTAGTTTACTGCTTAAAGCAGGCTTCTCGGCGCAAAGCTCGCTAAGGCAGATATACATCGGCTCAAGCGCAAAAGAGCTGATTGAGTCGTACGGGCAAAAAGTAGAACCGGTTTCATTCATCGGCAGTAACTGCAGGATCGAATTACCGGAAGCGCAAATAAAGTCGATTAAGAGCTTTAAATCTTCGAAATCTCCGATACCCGCGCTTTTTTTGGAATAAACGCAAAAGAGCGGGACTAGAAGCCCCGCTCTTTTTTGCAACAAAATATTGTGCCGCCTATCTTTAGAAGTTTCCTTCAACATGCGGAGATTAGGGATTAGAAACTGGATTCTATCCTGAATTCAGTATAAACGTTATTCTTGACGCTGATCTTACCCTGGCTATCGCGGTATTTTAGCGTGCGGTTGAACATATATCCGCTGGATAGATAAAAATTAAAATATTTATTCATTTTAAACTTCACGCCGCCTCCGGCATGCAGCTCCTTATACCTCAGGGTAAAGCCCTTTACTCCGTCTTTTTTTACATTGAACTCCCGGCCCATGGCATCGCCTTCTAAAAATACGCTCCACTTCTTGGTCAGGTCATAAATAATATTGGCCCTTTTAGGCACAAGATTAAAGGCGAGCCGGTCATTGGGCTTATAGATAACGCCTCCGAAGGGAATAAACTTATCCTCGTATCCGGGATAAACGGCAATACCTCCTACGAAAATCAGATTTTCTCTGGGCATATAAATTAACAGCGCCCTTGAGGGCAGGCAAAAATCGGAAGAGCTGAAGCTCCAGCTGTCGCTGTTAAAAGAAGGCGAAAGCCCGAGACGCAGATAAGTATCTTTTAGCTTAAAAAACGGCAGCGTCGTTTCCAAATCAAAAGAGACGCTGGTCAGGTGGGACGGCGTATCAACCTGAGTGGTATTTTCAATCCCGATATACCCCACATCCACCAGAAACTGTACCGGCAACTTCTTAAAGGCCTTAAAATCATAGCTGGTTTCCGCGGCTGCTTGAGCGACGGCAACTGATCCGTCAAAACCGCCGGCGCTTCGCGGCGGGACATAACGAAAATAGGCGTCAAATGTCGTGGGTTGATCGTCCCCTTCGGTGCTGATAACCGCCCCCATACGTTGCCTTAAAAAGGCAGCGTATGATTTAATCCGGCCTGCGGTATCGGAAACTGCGGGAGCAAGTTCATCCGTTTTTGCCTGGCCAGGGCCGTCATAAGAATCGCTGGAGGCTGGATTACCGGTTCCCTCTGGAATCATACCTGCCAGGGCAGGCGCAAAAGAAAATAAAAGCAACAAAAGATAAAATAAAATAATCTTTCCCGGCTTTCTCACCATTATTACGCCTTTCCCTTGAATAACGCTTCCCAGACAAATACGATAAATTTACCCAAAAGCCAGATGCCCAAGATCACCAGCAGGACAGCTAAAATAATACGCAGAAAAAACGCCAGCAAAAGAAAAAGCGGTAAAATCAGGAATCCGATCCCAGTAAGCACGGCAACGCCGATTAGAAAAATCAGGCCGATAAGGAATTCTTTCATTTGCTGCCTCCGATTTGTTATTATATCACATTCGCTTAAAAACTTACCTGGAAATATTTTTCAGAACCGCGTTTTTTAAGCTCTGAATGATATCGACTACCGCCGTCTTAAAAGTATATTGGGGTTTACTGAGCGTACCGCTTACCTTAATCACCCCAAACCTGCCCGCGCTGCCGATGATTGCCGTTGCCACATCCTTGAATGTTCCGGTCAAAGGCACATTTTCGTCAAGGACTTCTACGTCAAGCGCGGCATTAAGGCTGGAATCAAAGCCTATATCCGCAGTGCCG
>CAYNRN010000017.1:0-13609 GCA_964399915.1 uncultured Planctomycetales bacterium | reverse complement strand
ACTATGCCTCCGTAAAAATCAAAACTTAACCCCTGAAGCTCCCCTAATCCCCCGCGCTGAAGATAGTTGACAATGAGATTACTCCCTTTAAAGCCGTATAAAGAAAAGAGCGGCCCTTCAATTACAACCTCAATATCGCAGGCGGTGGGATTATTCAATTCTCCGTTCAAGTTAGCCTTCAAAGAAAGGGTGCCTTGCGGTTTCATCGCCGCGAAATCAAGCTTCAGGCCGCCTAAGAGCTTCTCCATCGCGGCCAAATCTATTCTTGAATCTAAGTTAAGATGGGCTATTGAGGCCGGCGCATCAGCAATATTAATGCTTCCCTTAATCCATACTTCGGATTTAAGGTATTCGGCATTGAATTCCGCCAAATTCAGCAACTTGTCTTTTATGCTGAATGACGTTTTAAGCGCAAGATCCCGGGAAGATAGCGTTAAATTTACCGACGGCGCGGCATAATCCTTAAGCATGCCGCCGGTTTTACAAGGCAGGTCTCCAAAGTAAAAATTCAGATCCTGCCAGGTAAGCTGATTCTGATCAAAATTTATCCTCCCTGAAATATCGCGTAATCGGACTTTGAATTTATCCCAATCCAACTGCCCGTTGATGATATCTAAAATCCCCGAATAAATTAATGGGCTGCCTGGGCCTGCCGGCTTATTAATATTCAAAAAAAGCCTGCCTTCCCCCGTCAACTGGCAGGGCAGGCTGATAGCAAAACGTTCCTTAAGCAGGCCGGATGCCGCATCCAATTGTAAGTTAACCCTTGCTTCTATGTTGATTGCGGGATTTTTATAATCACGCAGGGTCAATTTAGCTTCTACGGGAAATCCCAAAGCTTGAGCTAATATCTTATCCGCGGATAACCCGGAATTATCAAACTTGATAGCGGCATTAACGGATTTAATTTCGCCTGTTTCTTTGATGCCGGAAAGTTCTCCGTCAATGATATTAGCACTGCCGGCATAAGCCAAAGATTTTGCGCCGGTGTCAAACTGGAGACGGCAATCTAACTCTGCCCGGGCTTTTAAAATAATGTCATTTAGGCCTACGCTGATATCGTCGCTGCTTTCCGCTTTCAGGTATATATCGGCTTTTTCATCTCTGTAGCGCAGGTCGGCTATAATATCGAGTTTCCCCTGCTTTACCGCTATCCCGCTATCGCCGTAATAAGGGTAAAAATACCCCGGCAGTACATCTTTGGCAATTACTTGCGCTTTAAATTCGCCGCGCAGAAGATTAAAATCCCCCCCTGCTTCCACTTTAGCTGCGTCAACGACCTCCGCCTTTAATTTAAACTTGGCCAAAGACGGCAAAGGAAAGCTCACTCTGAAGTCAAGATTTCTTACCTTTGCCTGAAAAGGGATATCCAGGGAATCATCGCGAAAATCCAGGGAACCGTTGCTAATATAAATATTATAAACCAGAAAGCTAAAAAGCCCTTTAGCGCCTTCCTGTTGCGGCCGGTTAAGGAGCTTCCCGATATTAAAACTTTTGTCCTGCCTGCGTTGCAGGAATAACGAAGGTGAAATTATTTTAAGCGACGGCACAACGACCTGCCTGCGGATTAACGGCGCCAGAAGAAAACTGCACTGTACTTCCGCGGCCTTTAGGACAGGGGCCTGGCCGTCGGATAAAGAAAATTCTTCCAGGACCAGGCCTTTGAATATGCTGAAGCGGATTTTTTCAAGGCGCACGGAAAATCCGCTTGCCTTCTCAATAGAATCCGTGAGGGTTGATTTTATTTTTAGCGGCAGGAATACCTTATTTATATAGATGAGCCCGAAGGCAAAGACGATAAATAAAACCAGCAGGATAATTAAAAGGGCTCTTTTCATAAAAACGGCACATTAGGAATCGGTAGAGCAGCCAAGGGGCAAGTTTCTGTCGATAAAATCGGCGATCTTTTTCTGAGTCGGGGCATCGATACTATAAAATTCCAGCCCCATGCCCGGGTGGATCTGCGGCTGGATCTCTTTCTGCACCAGCCAGACGATCTTGGCGTCCAGATTTAATTCACCCGGCTTCGGCAACAGGGAGAGCTTTATCTGCAGGATTTCTCCTAGCGGGAAGATCTTCGGGGAAAAAACCAGCATCCCCAGGGCGCTGATATTAAGCACCTTGCCCTTATTAAACGGCTCGCTTGAGTTTTTCAGCCGGTACTGGAATTCTATATCCATAGGCAAACGCTTGAACCTGCGGCGCAGTTGTTTTTTTTGAATCTCTGAAATAATCCGGTCCTCTTCAAAGCTTTTCAGGGCAAAATCTTCGTCCTCATGCATCTCAAAAACCCTATCTAGCCCTGAGACAGAAAAGATCTTTCTGATGTGCGCGGGCACATTCAGCAATTTTATCCTGCCCTTATGGTTGAGGACATCCTTGTAGGTAATCGCCAAAACCGATAGCCCGGCGTAATCCACGAGGTTGACGTTCTCAAGGGCGCAGAGTATATCCTTATAGCCGTTGCTTAAGCACCAGCCGGTCATCTCTACTAAATTGGCGGAGTCTATATCAATGCTTCCGGCAAGGTCGAGAATAGCGACGGATTTATATCTTCTGAAATTTATCTCCAGCATAGGTTTTATTCTAACAGAAACTTACGAAACTACAAGCGTCAAAAGAGATCAGGCCCCTTTTTTAAGCATACGCGCGGCGGATGCAAGCGCTTCGCTTTTTGATCTGATTCTGCCGATTGCCTGCAACTCTTCTATTTCCCGCAGTAGCTTTCCGATTAAAGGAGACGGCTGCAGCTTGAACTTGCGGATCAAATCATCTCCGTTAATCAGTTTGGCCGGCGTTACCTCCTTCTGTTTCCTGAAGTACTCACGGATTAAGCCTGCTACCAGTTTTTCGTGCCTGGCGCGCGAGGCAGTTGTGGTAAGCCTGCCCCGGGTTGCCCGCTGGTCGGCAAGCGAAACCAAGAGTATGCCGATAGCGTCACTTGAAGTATCGCGGAAATACCTGAATTTTGCCCGGCGGCTGATGGGTTGAACGTCTGAGAGATACCCGGGCCGCAGATGGCAAAATGCTATTCTCCTCAGGGAATCGGTTTCGTCATTAGAAAGCTTAAGCCGTTTTGCTATCGTTTTAACCATCCCTGCCCCGATCATTTCGTGGCCGTGGAATATCAACTTTCTGCCTATCTTACGCCTCGCCTTGGGCTTGCCGATATCATGCAGGAATGCCGCCAGTTTCAGCAGGCTGCCGCGCTTCCTGCCGGAAGACAAAATTTCCTCTAAATAAAAACGGATCTCATTATCGCGCGATAACTCTGCCACGATAGAACTAAGGTTGCTCAAGGTCTGGAAGGAATGTTTTAGCACATCAAGATGGTGATAGGGCCCCTGATTTAGCCCGCGCATCGCTTGGATCTCCGGAAAAATAACTTTAAGAACCCCATACTTATCCAGCATAAGAAAATATTCGCAGGCCTCTGCTGTATCTAAAATTTTGAATAATTCGTCGCGGATACGCTCTCCGGAAACAGTAAAGAGTTTTCCTGCTTTACGGCGCGCCAAAGACAAAACTGAAGGGGTTATTTTAAACCTGAGGCTGGCTGAAAAACTGAAAGCCCGCAAAATCCTTAGAGGGTCTTCGTCAAAGGCTTTTTTTTGCGCCAGCTTAATCTGTCCGGATTTAATATCCCTGATTGCCCCGTAAAGGTCAATTAAGCGGCCGCTGTCCATATCCATTGCCAGGGTATTGATGGTAAAATCGCGGAGCAGGAGGTCTTTTTCTATTGAAGGTGCGCGGAAATCCGTAAAGTCCAGGGTATAGGTTTTCTCCCCTGCCTTATTTACCAGGCGGCAGGCGCCATGCTCTTTATCCAGGACCACGAAACCGCAGCGTATCTTTTTTGAAAGCGCGCGGCCGAAATTTATCGCTCCCTTTTTAAGGGAAAAATCCAGATCCGGATTGGGCTTTGCTCTTTTTAAAACGGCGTCACGCAAAAACCCTCCCACAAGGTAGAGCTTAATCTTACGCCCAGATGCAAACGCACCGACAGCGCGCAGAATCTTTTTATCTTCTGCCTGCAATTTAAAAACCATAACTCTTATACATTCGCGGCCAGCGAAATTCCGAGAGAAACGAGGAAAAAACCGTACCCTTAACTATGCGGGTGAACAATGGCCGCTCAGTATTTCGCTCCTTAAACCGCGGGGTCTTAGCCCGCGGAGCTTCATTTTGGCTGATTGAAGATCTCTGATTTTTTAATGATCTCGTCTTCAACGAATATCGGCACATGCGTTCTCACGGCAAGGGCAATGCTGTCCGAAGGCCTGGCATCGACGCTTTTGATCGTTCCGGAGGCGGTTTTCAGGATGATTTTGGCGTGGAAAGTATTCTCCTGCAGCTTATCTATGACAATCTTCTCGATTTTTCCTTCGAGATTGACGATTGTTTCGGCAAGCAGGTCATGGGTCAGAGGCCTGGGAGGCACAAACCCGCTAATCTTTAGTTTAATCGCCGAGGCCTCGGATAGCCCGATAACAATCGGCAGGATCCGGCTACCCCCTTTCTCCTTTAAAACGATGAGCTGATCATGCCTCTTCTCATCGATTACAATCTTATTTAATTCCATTTCTACCATAACGATAATCTCAGCCGTTACTTACGCGCCTTCGATTTTTCCTTGCTTAATATCCCTTTTAATTCCATCATAAACTGTCCAACATCCTTAAACTGCCTGTAAACCGAGGCAAACCTGACATATGCGACGTCATCGATGCCCTTTAATTTTTCCATCACTAGTTCCCCGATGCGCGTCGCCTCAATTTCTCTATCCGACTTTTTTTGGATTGCCCTCTCTACCCAAGTGGCGACTTCCTCCATCTTCTCAAGGCTGATCGGCCGCTTCTCGCAGGCTTTCATGATTCCGGCAAGGACTTTCTTGCGGTCAAAAGGTTCGCGCCTGCCGTCCCTTTTTATCACTACCAACGAAACTTCTTCTATATATTCGTAAGTCGTAAAGCGCTTGCCGCACTTTAAGCATTCGCGCCTGCGGCGGACGGCAAACTCCTCCTGTGTTGCGCGGGAATCTACGACCTTGTCTTCTTTATAACCGCAATAAGGACATTTCATTATTAGTAACTAGTAAATTAGTAACTGGCAACTGGTAATTTTATTTCTGTTTATCAATTGAACGGATTAAACCATTAATAAGCTTGTTTGCTTGCTCGCTTAAATCAAATAACAATTCAAATTGGCCATCATTCAACAAACCCAAATCTTTTGTTAACAATAGAAAATTCTGCGTTTCGCTTATAGACCCCCTGGCATTGTGATAAAACCTAATCTTATCATTAAAGTGGAACCTGCTGAATCCTTCAGCAATATTCGCAGACACCGAAAAAGCAGATCTTCTAATTTGGCTCGTTATTCCGTAGAGTTCCTCTTTGGGAAAATTCTCTGTTGCCTTATATATCTGTATGGCAAATTGATGTGCTTTTTTCCAAGCATTTAAATCATAAAAATCCTTTATTTCACCCATTACTAGTTACCAGTTACTAGTTACCAGTTACTTTATTTTTCTTGCCTTTATACCCGCTTCTTTCAGGAAATCTGCTGCCATTTTATCCGGGTATCCGTCGCTGGCTACGATATCTCTGATCCCGGCATTGATCAGCATCTTAGCGCAGATAATACAGGGTTGATTAGTAGCATAGAGGGTACTCCCCTGCACGCTAATGCCGTATAAAGACGCCTGAATCAAAGCATTCTGTTCTGCGTGCAGCGCGCGGCAAAGTTCATGGCGCTGGCCGGAAGGTATTTTTAGTTTCTCGCGGATGCAGCCGATATCCAGGCAATGCTTCAGTCCACGCGGAGCGCCGTTATAACCGGTGGCAAGTATCCTTTTATCCTTCACTAAAACAGCTCCCACGTTGCGGCGGAGGCAGGTTGAACGCCTGGAGACTAAATGCGCAAGTTCCAGGAAATATTCATCCCAGCTAGGGCGCTTATGCGTAATTTTTTTCTTCATCTTTTTCATCATAATTGAGGATAAAGAGGAAATCTCTTCGTCAGATCCAATACCTGCTCTTTTATCTTATTTAATTCTTTACCGTCATCGCTTGCCTCAAGAGAGCGGTTAATCAATCCGGCTATAGCGCGCATATGCGATTCTTTCATCCCGCGCGTAGTTACCGCTGCCGTTCCCAGGCGTATACCGCTGGTAGTTACCGGGCTTTTCTTATCAAAGGGGATAAGGTTTTTATTGACGGTGATATTCACTTTCCCCAGCAAGCCAGAGGCGTCGGCGCCGGTAATCCTTTTGGCATTTAAATCTACTAATGATAAGTGCGTATCCGTGCCTCCGGAAACAATCCTAAACCCGCAAGCCGCCATTGTTTTTGCCAATTCCCGGGAGTTCTTAACGATCTGCCTCTGGTATGCCTTAAATTGCGGGGTCATCGCCTCTTTAAAGATAACTGCCTTAGCGGCAATGACGTGCATCAGCGGGCCCCCCTGCATTCCGGGGAAAACCCGGCTATCAAGTTTCTTAGCAAACTCTTTTCTGCAGATGACAAAACCCGCGCGCGGCCCGCGTAAGGTTTTATGCGTCGTGGAAGTTATAAATTCCGCATAAGGTACCGGGCTTGGATGCACACCGGCAGCTACCAGCCCTGCGATATGCGCCATATCCACGAATAAATATGCCCCTACTTTATCGCAGATCTTCCGGAAGGCCTTGAAATCTATTTTGCGCGGATAGGCGCTGGCGCCGGCTAGGATCATTTTCGGCTTATGTTTTTTTGCCAAGGCCTCGATTTCGGCGTAATCAAGCATTTCTGTTTTTTTATTTACGCCGTAAGTTGCTATTTTATAAAACATCCCGGAAAAATTATGCGGGTGGCCGTGGCTTAAGTGGCCGCCACAGGCTAAATCCATGGCTAAAACGGTATCGCCCGGCTCAAGCACTGCCATATATACCGCCATATTCGCCTGGGTACCGGAATGCGCCTGAACATTGACGTGCTCGCAGCCGAACAATTTCTTTGCCCTCTCAATCGCTAAGCGCTCTGCTTGATCAACGTATTCGCATCCGCCGTACCAGCGTGCCCCGGGATATCCTTCGGCATATTTATTAGTCAGAACCGACCCCTGAGCTTCCAGAACCGCAAGCGAAGTAAAATTCTCGGAAGCGATTAACTCAAGGTTTTCTCTCTCCCTTTTTAATTCCTTTGTTATTACTTCATATATCTGCGGATCGCTTTTTCTCAAATTATTCATCATCTTAAATCCCTCTAAGCCTTAACCTCAGCCTTAGCCTTTAATCTTTAACCCTCTCTCTATCTTCTCAATCTTGTTCAGGCGCCTCTGATGCCTGCCTCCCTCAAAGCCGGTATTCAGCCATTCCTTTAATATTCTTTTGGCTAAACTTTCGCTGACAAAGCCGGCACCCATCGCCAGGACGTTGCTGTCGTTATCTTTACGCGATAAACGCGCCGCTTTAATACTTGCGCATAAAGCCGCGCGCACTCCGGGAAAACGGTTAGCAACGATGGAGTTACCGATGCCGCTTTTACAGATTAAAATTCCCCTTTTAAATTTATCCCGTGATATCTCCGAGGCTAAATCAGCCGCAAAGTCAGGATAATCGCAGGATTGCTGCGTATAGGTGCCTACATCCTCTACCGCATAACCTAAACGCAATAGATAATGCTCCAGGACTTTCTTTAATTTAAAACCTGCATGATCCGAACCGATTAAAATTGTTCTAGGCAATTCTGGCTTCCCTCCCGTTTAGATTATCTGCGCGACCCGTTGGACCGCCTGCTTGATTACCGAAAAAGTCTCGGCGTAAAATTCCGGCGACCTGCCGATGGGGTCATCAATATTAAGGTTAGCATCTTTTATTTTAGCCCCGTTAGAAATTTTTGCAAGGCCAAATTTATTATTTCTAACGGGGTTAGCAAATTCTTTCAGCAAAAACACCCTATTTTTTACTTCCGGGGCAAGGCGCAGCACCATCTCCTCCTGCGGCTTCTCCATAACCAGGATAAAATCAGACATTGAGATTATTTCTTTGTCCGCTCTTCTGGAGCGGTGGCCGGAAACATCTATCCCCTCCTGCTGCAGCAACTTTTGAGTTTGCGAAGAAGCCCCCATGCCGGCAAGCATCATAATTCCGGCAGAAAGGACTTCTACGTCATTGCGCCCATTCTCCTCCATTGCTTTTTTTAGCAGGCCCTCTGCCATTACCGAACGGCAGGAATTACCGGTACAGATAAAAAGCACCGTCTTTAGGGCAGATACCCTCCTGATCTCTTCTGCTTTAATCGCTCCTTCGCGAACCACTCTAAGCGGTTGAGAGGTCAGATCTACAACCGTAGATTCCTCCCCCAATTTCGTAGCCCCGGCATCAATGGCAAGATCAACCCTGCCGTCAAAAGGCGCGATCGCTTCCTGAAAATTCTTCGGCGCAGGCGAACCCGAGATATTAGCGGAAGGGCAGACTATCTGCGAATCGGCAAATTCAATTACCTTAAGCGCGATTTCATCATCCGGCATACGCATACCGACTGTGCCCTGATTACGGTGCTTTAAAATCAGCGTCAAAGGGCCGGGCCAGAATTTATGCATCAATTTATAGGCTGCCACGGGGATACCGCGAGCAAATTCTTCCACCCGGCTGGCTTTTTCGATGTGATATGAAAATGGCTTGTCCGGCGGCCTGCCCTTGAGCTCATAAAGCCTCTGGAGAGATTTTTTATTCCCGGCGTTTACGGCGATACCATAAACTGTTTCAGTCGGGATAATCACTAACCCGCCAGAAGCTAAAACAGCGGCAGCTTCCTTAAGAAATTTTTCTTCGGGATCCAGGTAATCGATCTTTAAAATTCTTGTTTTCAAGGCTTTATTTTGGCCCTAATGATTTTGTTGCGCATCTTCTTCCTATAAATCAATAATTTCCGGGCAATATTTTTATCCGTAAGCGCGAGAATCTCAAGCGCAAAGAGCGCGGAGTTTTTTGCGCCCCATTTACCGATAGACATACAGGCAACCGGGATGCCGACAGGCATCTGCGCCGTAGAAAGCAGCGAATCCAGGCCTTTTAAACTTTTTGTCTCTATGGGAATACCGATTACAGGCAAAGTTGTATGCGCGGCAATTACTCCGGCTAAAGCAGCGGAACCGCCGGCCGCGGCGATAAAAATTTTTGTTCCGCTATCGGCTGACTTCACTACATAGGCAGCTAATTCTTTGGGCGTCCTGTGCGCGGATAAGACTCTTGCCTCAAACCCTACTTTAAACTCCTTTAAAACATCAATTGCTTCCTTAACCGTTTCTAAGTCTGATTGACTACCCATAATGATGCTGATCGGCTTACTCATAATCCCTCCGCTATTGCCTGCCTGCCGGCAGGCAGGCTTTTTTCCCGATATCCCTGCGAAAATGTATCCCCTCAAAATGAATTTTATCTGCTGCCTGATAAGTCCTATCTATCGCTTCTTTGATTGTATTGCCTAAGCCGGTCACGCCCAAAACCCTGCCGCCGCTGGTAACAATCTTGTTGTCTTTTTTTGCAGTGCCGGCATGGAAGACCACAACACCGGCAATCGCAGCGGCCTCATCCAGGCCGGTTATCTCTTTGCCTTTCTGATAATCTCCAGGATATCCCCCTGAAGCGCAAACAACAGAAACGCAGGCGCGGTTCTCCCATTCCAGATTTTTAATCCGCGATAATTTTCCTTCCGAAACAGCCAGCATCACTTCCGCTAAATCTGACTTTAAACGGGGGATGATCGCCTGAGTTTCCGGGTCTCCGAAGCGCACGTTAAATTCTAAGACCTTCGGGCCGCGCTCGGTAATCATTATCCCGGCATACAAAACCCCGCGGTAATCTATACCTTCTTTTACCAGGCCGCCAATCGTCCGGCTGATGACGGTATCCATGACTTCTTTTAATAATTCATTTGTTACAACCGGCGCCGGCGAATATGCCCCCATTCCCCCGGTATTTGGGCCCTGGTCATTATCAAATACGCGCTTGTGGTCCTGCGCCGAAGCAAGGGCGATAACTTTACGGGAATCAGTCAGCACCAGGATTGACGCTTCCTGGCCGGTTAAGCACTCCTCCACGATTACCTTGTCCGCGGCAGAACCAAAAACCTTATCCTGCATCATCATCGTAACCGCGGCAATCGCTTCATCAACGGTTTTAGCGACTACAACGCCTTTTCCCTGCGCTAAGCCGTCTGCTTTTACTACGCAGGGAGCCCCTATCTGAGCGATATATTTCTTTGCTTCTTCAGCGGCCGAAAAAACCATGCATTCAGCAGTAGGGATACCGTATTTATTCATCAGCTGCTTGGCAAAGACTTTGCTCGCTTCCAGCCTAGCCGCATCTTTTGCCGGGCCAAATATCCGTAAACGCTGATTACTGAACTCATCGACGATTCCAGCGCTCAATGGGCCCTCCGGGCCGACGACAGTCAGGTCTATTTTTTCTCTGCGCGCAAAATCTAAAAGCCGCGGAATATCATCGGCTTTTATATCAAGGCATTCAGCCTGCTGCGCAATCCCGGCATTGCCCGGCGCGCAAAAAATCTTATCCGCGAGCGCCGACTGCGCGATCTTCCAAACCAGCGCATGCTCCCGCCCGCCTGAACCGATGACTAGTATTTTCATATTATCTCGACTTCTTTTCTACCCTCTACGGCTTCCCCGATGATCAGGGACTTTAATCCCTGAGCGGCTAACCTGGAAATTACAGCGTCCGCATTGTCCGGCCGCGTTATCAATACCATGCCGATGCCCATATTAAAAGTATGGTACATCTCTTTATCTTCGATCCCGCCTTTCTTCTGCATCAGGCGGAAGATCTCGGGCACAACCCAGGAATCTTTATAAATGCGCACGCTTACTTTTTTAGGCAGAATGCGCCCGATCTTATCGTAAAAAGCCCCTCCGGTTATATGAGCGATTCCTCTAACCCCTAACCTATAACCCCTAACCTTAAGCAGGTTTAACACCGGCTTAACATAAATCCTCGTCGGCTTAAGTAATTCCGCGCTTAAACGCTTCTGCTCGCTCGGCGGAAACACTTTCCTCACCAGCGAATAGCCGTTGGAATGTATTCCGTTTGACTCAAGTCCGATTACTAAATCGCCTGGCCTGATCTTAGAGCCGTCGATGATCTGCTTGCGCTCAACTACGCCCACGCAAAAACCGGCGATATCATACTCTCCTTGTGCGTACATCCCCGGCATCTCGGCTGTTTCTCCGCCGATCAAAGAGCATCCGGCCTGGATACAACCATTATTAATCCCCTTGACCACATCGTAAAGCACGCCCGGCTGGAGCTTGCCGGAAGCGATATAATCCACGAAAAACAGCGGCTTGGCGCCTACGCAAAGAATATCATTGACATTCATCGCCACCGCGTCGATGCCTACGCTATCATGTTTGCCGGTTAAGAAGGCGATCTTTAACTTTGTGCCTACGCCGTCGGAAGAAGAAACCAGAACCGGGTCCTTGTATTGATCCTTGGGGAACTTATAAAAACTTCCGAAACCGCCGATATCGCCGAGCACCTGTCTGCTGAAAGATTTCCTTACTAAGGCCTTAATTCCTTTCTTAAAGCGGCCTGCCTTGCGGATATCAACGCCTGCTTCTTTATAGGTAAGTTTTTTCACCCCGTTAGACCTCCTTTAATGCGATTACGAATGTAACGCTTGCCCATCCCTGTCTTTAGATATTTTTCCCTGCGATATGCATCTTCTTTATTCAAGCATGCTTCGTAATATAACAAGGCCGCTGGTAATTTATTCTTTGTCGAATAAACTTTACCGTTATTATGCTCTTCGAATCTCCTTTGTAAATTATGCGTTGTACCCGTATACCATGTTCCCGTTTTTTCACATCTAAGAACATAGGTATAATAGAAAGGTCTAACGGGGTTCATTTCGGCTCTCTCCCCGTCCAACAGTATTGACAAAGGTTCTCTTGCGGCAGGCCGATTGCCTCAACCATATCCTGCAACTTCTGATATTTAAGCGTAGTCACCCCCAGGTCTTTGGCAATCCACTCTACCATTTTCTTGTATTTAGGCGATTTTTCATCCAGATAATCGCTGATATCCTTAATCTCCTTGCCTTCAATCGCCCGGATGGCGCGCCGGGCCGCCAGCTCGCTTAGGGTGCGCGTGGAATAGTTAAATTTACAGGGAAACATCAGCGGCGGACAGGCAATCCTCAAATGGATCTCCTTCGAGCCGCTCTCGATAAGTTTCTGGATGGTATAATTTTTAAGCTGCGTCCCCCTGACGATCGAATCATCACAGAAAACAATGCTCTTACCCTTGATGATCTCCGGTATCGGGATAAGCTTCATCCGGGCGATCAAATCCCGCTTATCCTGCGAAGCAGGCGTATAACTGCGGTCAAAACCGGGAGTATATTTTACCAAAGGCCTTCTTAAAGGGGCCTTTGACTCCATACTATAGCCAATGGCGTGCGCCGTGCCTGAATCGGGGATCCCGGAGACCATATCCGCTTTAATCTTATCCCCTTTCGCCAGGCAACGACCGCACCTTTCGCGGGCCATCTCCACATTTATCCCCTCGTAAGAAGATGCGGGAAACCCGGTATAGATCCAGAGGAATGAACAGATCTGGTTGGACTTAACGCCCTTGCGCCTGGACTCAAGCCCTTTCTCGTCTATAAATATGATCTCACCGGGCTGGATGAATTTCACTGTTCTATACCCCAGATTATAAAAAGCGGCTGTTTCAGTGGTAACCGCCCAATTATTGCCTTTTTGCCCGGCTGCTAACGGAGAATAACCCAGGCGGTCCCTGGCTACATAAATACCCTGTTTATTCAACAAAAGTAGCGAGCAGGAACCTTTAATCTGCGCGAACATCTTCTCAATGCCGTCTACAATATCCTTCCCCTGAAGGATTAATTTTGAAACCAGTTCCGCCAGGTTCACGTGTCCGTCGGTGACCTCGCTGAAGGATTGCCCCTGCGCGTAAAGCTTGCGCGCCAGCTCATCGGAATTATCGACGAATCCGTTTACCGCGATAGCAAAGGGACCGAATTTTGAATTTACGAATATCGGCTGTTCGTCCGCGGCGCTGATTACGCCGATCCCTTTATTCCCCTCAAGCTTCCGGTAATCCTCATAGAACTTGGCTTTGAACTGGCTGCCTTTGATATCGTGGATCTTACGCTGCAGCTCTTTGCCGAAAACTGCCAACCCGGCAAACTCGGTCCCCAAGTGCGAGTGGTAATCCGTACCATAAAATAAATCTTGCTGGCACTCTTCTTTACAAACCACCCCGAAAATGCCGCTCATCTTACTCCTCCCATAGAGATAATCCTATTTATTTGCGGTAAAATTTTCTGATCGCTTGCACTACCTCTTGCGGCGTATCAACGATAACAAAGATATCCAGGTCTTTTCTGCTGATATTGGCATGCGTCAATACGGTCTTGCGCAGCCAATCAATCATCCCTTTCCAGTAATCTCTGCCGACTAAAACCACCGGAAATCTGGATATCCTTTCCGTCTGTATCAGGTTAATCGCCTCGGTAAATTCATCTAAGGTCCCGTAGCCGCCGGGCATAATCACAAAGGCCTTGGCGTATTTGACGAACATCAC
>CAYNRN010000016.1:0-24195 GCA_964399915.1 uncultured Planctomycetales bacterium | reverse complement strand
TATTTGCGAAAGGGGAGTGATTGTAAGGAGTTTTGCGCCGACGGCGTTTTCCCGGGCAATGTTGCGTTTGATAGAAGACCCGCGTTTATCCGCTTCAATATCCGGGTCTGCCAGGGATTTTGCCAGAAAGCGTTTTAGTAAAGAGCGGCTGTTTCGTGACATCGAAAATCTTTATCTTGAATCTTTGAAATTATCTGTTAAAATGAAAGACTATGAATTACCTTAAGTTTATCCTGCTGCCGACAGTGTTTAGCCTTTTGTTTACGCCTTTAGTCAGGAAATTCGCCTTAAAAAATGGCCTAGTCTCCCATCCCCGGGCTGACCGTTGGCATAAGAAGCCGACCGCTATTTTAGGCGGAGGAGCGATATACCTGGCTGCGGTTATCTCAATTTTCATTTTTCTTCCCCGCGATAGGAATATGCTGGCTATCTTAAGCGGATCAACCCTGCTCTTTGCCGTAGGCCTAATCGATGACCGTTTCCATATTACTCCTTACGCAAAACTATTCGCGCAGATAGTTGCCGCTTGTATCGCGGTATTCTTCGGGATTATCCCGGCTTTAAACGTCAATCCTATTTTTATCATACCTCTGGCTATTCTCTGGATAGTGGGGGTGACCAACTCATTTAATCTTCTTGACAATATTGACGGATTGGCTGCCGGGGTAGCTTTTATTTCATCTTTACTCTTATTCTTTTCTTCGTTAATCTTGTCAAATAATCCTTTGGGTATCGCCGCATTGATAATCGCCGGAGCGACTTTGGGGTTTCTGCCCTATAACTTCAATCCTGCCAAGATTTTCATGGGTGATTGCGGGAGCATGTTTTTAGGCTATTGCCTTGCGGTTACCGCTTTATCCGGGACTACCCGCCATATCTCAAACCTCTTTCTTGCGTTGATAGTGCCGGTTTTTATCCTGAGTGTGCCGATATTCGATACGCTCTTTGTTATGATTTTCAGGACTATCCAGGGCAGAAAAATCTTTGAGGGCGGCAAGGACCATCCCTCGCATCATCTGGTTACGCTTGGGTTGTCACAGAAAAAGACAGTTGTCTTGTTGTATGCCTTTAGCGCCATTTTCGGGGCTATTGCCCTGCTTTATCCGCGGCTTAATATATATACGATCTTAATACTCGTTTTTCTGGGCATAGCCATACTCCTAGTCTTCGGATTCTTTCTTTTTGAAACAAGCTCTCTGAATGCGGGAAAGCACGGCAGGAAAGATAGCGCAAACAGGACATTTCTTAGCGTTATCTTAATGCATAAACGCAGGATTATAGAAATGCTTTTAGATTTTATCTTTATCTGCGTAGCGTATTATTCCGCCTATTTCCTGCGTTACGAGGGAAGCGCTTTTTATACGATTACTTATTTGATCAATGAATCATTGGTCTGGATCATCATGATCAAGATGGCTGTTTTTTTCACTTTCGGGCTGTACAGGGGGGTCTGGAAGTATATCAGCATTTCAGACCTCCTGACTATATTTAAGGTTATAAGCATCGCTTCAGTGGCGTCGGTATTATTTCTGACCTTTGTTTTCCGTTTCCAGGAATATTCCCGGACGGTATTTTTTATTGATTGGCTTTTGCTCCTGCTTCTTTTGTCGGGCTCGAGGATGTCATTCCGTTTAATCGGTGAATTCCTAAGCCGCGCCAGAGAAAAGGGCAATAATGTCTTGATATTCGGCGCCGGGGATACAGGGGAGATGGTAATCAGAGAGATTAAGCGCAATAAGAGTTTAAATTATAATCCTATCGGCTTTATCGATGATGATCCGGTTAAAGAAGGGAATAAAATTCAGGGTATCTGCGTATTAGGCGCTCGTGACAAGATAAAAGACCTTGCCGAACGCTACGAAGTCAAAGAGGTGCTTATCGCGGTACCCTCCATGGATATCATGGATTTCGCCGAAGTCGGCAGGATTTGCCAGGACTGCGGGATAACTTACCGCAAGATCAGAGGCATACTGGATAAGGAAGACTTGGATGTCTTTAGAAAGAACTAAAATCAGCAGTTATTGCGACTGGATAATCTTTTTCTCTCTCTGCGGGATTGCCTATTTTCTGCCTATTTCTAAGGCGATCATCGAGTCTTTAAGCGGCTTGGCGATTCTGATGTACTTAATTAAAAAGATAAGCAACCGGTCGCTGCCGGAAGTAAACAGCATAGCTCTGGCGCTTTTAGTCTACCTTGCCGTCTGCCTGTTATCTGTTTTTCTCAGTTCCAACTTTAAAATCAGTATCAGGGCTTTTATCAGTAAGACCGTCCAAAACGCACTTTTATTCTTCATTGTTTCGGAAACTCTCAATACAAAGAAGAGGTCAAAAATAGTAATATCTATCTTTATGCTCTCTGCGCTGTTGTTGGGAATTGACGGCATATATCAGCATTTTACGCATAAAGATTTTATCCGTAACCGGCCGGATTTTGTCCTGCCGAGGATCTACGCTACATTCTCGAGCCCGGGAGACTTTGGCTGTTATCTGGTTACGCTCATACCTTTTACCCTGGCTAATTTATTCGTCAAGACTAAGAAATGGTTCAGGGCTATACCTTTTGTGGCATTATTCGCGTTGCTTTTTACCTGCACCCTGCTGACGGTTTCCCGGGGGGCATGGATAGCTTTTATCGGTTCAGTATTATTTATGAGCATCTGGTTAAGGTGGCTGGCATTATTTTTGATATTTATCGGCTTGGTTATAGTAATCTTGCACCCCTATCTAAATCAGTATATTAAATTCCGGCTGAGTTCATTTTTTGTTTTTCTTGATCATAGCAGCCTTGACAGGATGAGGATCTGGGAGACTTCCTGGCGGATGTTTACGTCGAATCCTCTTCTGGGTGTAGGCTTAGGGACTTTCATGTTCAATTTTACCAGGTTTTCCGGGCCTGATTACGGTTATATCGCTTATGCGCATAACTGTTATATGCAGATAGCGGCAGAAACCGGCATATTCGGCTTATTGAGTTTCCTGGCAGTGATAATCTTATTCTTCTATCATGGCATAGTCGCGCTGAACAGCCATGCAAGGTCATTCCTCTGGCATATGCTTTTAGCCAGCCTTACTGCGGTTTTGGCCTACTGTATCCATATCATGGTGGATACGGGATTATACGCCTTAGACTTGAGCATGCTCTTTTGGTTTATGCTGGGCTTAGGCGTTGCCTTGATAAATCAGGTTAAGCAGGAGGCCGCTCCGGCTTGAAATAACAGGAAAAACTTAGCTTTTCGATAAAGCCATCTTCAGCGGAGATGGCATTTTTATTATGGCAAGGATGATGAAGTTAGCAATATTTATTACAGGCGCAAGCGGAATAATCGCCCAGGTCGTGCTGATGCGGGAACTGATGGTCGGTTTCTGCGCTAACGAACTGACCCTGGGCATCATTCTGGCTAACTGGCTTATCTGTGAAGCAGCGGGTGTTTTCTCCGCCGGAAAAGTAATTGATAGTGTGAAAAATAAAATCAGGGTTTTCCTGTTGCTTGACGGATTCTTCGCCATAGTCTTGCCGTTCTCGCTTTTTCTGGCGCGCGTCTTCAAAACTTTTATGGGGATACCTTTTGCACAGGCGTTGGGACTATATCCGGTTTTTTGGGTTTCACTTGTGGTAATTTTGCCGGTTGCTTTTTCACACGGCGCTTTATTCAGCGCCGCAGCCCGTTTGTATTCTGAGTCAGGCAGGGAAGAGAGCCAAGCCTTAGGCAGGACCTATTACTGGGAGACTATCGGAACAATTTTTGGCGGAGCGGCTTTTACCTTTCTGATTGTCCGTTATCTGCCTGTTTTTCAGACAGTGTTGTGGGTTTCTTTAATCAACCTGTTAGTGGTTTTATGTTTTGCTAAATTTATTTTATCGCGCAGTGTTAAGTCCGTCGCCGCCACAGGTTTGCTTGTGTGCATAACTCTTTTTGCGCTTGTGAAAGCGGCTGATTTAGAACAATTTTCTATACAGCGGCAATGGAGAGGCCTAGGATTAATCAACAGCCGTAACTCTATCTACGGCAATATTGCGGTAACTGAAAACGAAAGACAGAAAACGTTCTTTTATAACGGCTCGCCGGTAATTACCGCGCCGTATCCCGACATGACATTTATAGAAGAATTCGGTAATTTTCCGCTCCTTTTTCATGCTGATCCCCGGAAGGTCCTGATTATCGGCGCAGGAGCAGGAGGTTTAATCAACGAAATTCTAAAGCATCCGGTAGAAAGGATTGACTATGCAGAGCTTGATCCTCTTTTGATTAAGATGCTCAAACTGTATCCTTCCGGGCTGACGGAGCGTGAACTCTCTGATAACAGGGTTAACCTGATAAATACAGACGGAAGATTATTTTTGCATAAGACAAAGAACCGCTATGACGTGATTTTAATCGGTTTGCCGCAGCCGTCGGATTTGGCTACGAACCGGCTTTTTAGCGAAGAGTTCTTCGTTCTCGCTAAAGGCAGGTTAAACAAAAACGGTATTATTTCCTTCTGCCTGCCTGGCTCGCTGACTTATATCAGCGAAGAGATGCGGGATTTAAACGCCTGTATCTTGAACAGCCTTAAAGCCGGATTTAGTAATACCAGAATTATCCCCGGAGATTACAACATTATCCTTGCTTCGAACGGCCAAGGTGTTTTCAAAACCACAGCAGAGGAGTTTTCCAGAAAACTTGTCGCCCTCGGGGTTAAAACATCTTTGCTCAATCCGGCATACCTGAAATACCGCTTTGGTGCCGTCTGGCTTGAGTGGTTCAACCGGTCTTTAAGCGGGGCCACTAAGCAGCCTAACCGGGACTTACAGCCTTTTGCGGTGTTTCAGGTGCTCATCTTTTGGAATAAGGAGTTTTCCTTCAGCTTAGCCAAAGCATTAGAGGCTGTGCAGGGTTTAAATTTAAAATTAATATTTTTAGTAGTAGCCGTAATTACTGTTTTGTTTTTACCTGTATCCATGCGCAGGCCGAGGTTTTCTCTTGCCTATTGTATTGCTACTAGCGGTTTTTTCGGAATGCTGCTGAACCTGCTTTTAATCTTTAGTTTTCAGGTTTTCTACGGCTACCTATATTATATGCTGGGATTACTGATTGCTGTTTTTATGGCAGGGGTAGCCGCAGGCAGTATCTTGCTTACGCAGCGGCTGCATCGGTTTTCTTCTCTGGTAAGGGCATTATTGAGGATAGAAATTTTAGCTTGTTTATTTACGTTTTTTTTCGCTGTTGCATTAACGCGTTTTGACAACTGGTTTAACTCGTGCTGGTTCTTTATGCCGCTCTTTTTTATCCCGGGTTTTCTGGTAGGGGCGGAGTTCCCTCTGGCAAGCCGCGCATATTTAGGCAGCAAAGAAGAAATAGGATGGGCAGCAGGCGTACTTTATGCCGCAGACCTGCTCGGCGGATGGGTAGCCGGCATACTCGGAGGTATCGTATTCCTGCCTATCCTGGGTTTCTTTAATACCTGCATCGTAATCATCCTTTTTAAATTAAGCAGTATCCTATTGTTGGGGTTAAATTCCTCTAAGTAATACCGCTTAGAAAACTCCTTGACAACGTAAGCTTTTGCTGTTATTATAGTTAGAAAATGGGTCTTCGATTGCGCTAATCTAGTTGCCGAAACTCGGGGCCAATTACCGGATTTTAGAAGACTTAGAAAATTGGAGGTGAGCAATGACCAAAAAGGACATCATCCTGAAAGTATCTGATGAGACCAACCTCAAGCAGATAGATGTAAAAAAAGTAGTGCAGAGGACCTTTGATTGTATCCTTGAGGCGCTGGCAAGAGGCGAAAAGATAGAATTGCGCAATTTCGGCGTTTTCAAGATCAAGCAGAGAAAGAGCCGTACAGGCAGGAACCCGCGTACCGGCCAGGTCGTTCCCGTCCCGCCGAGAAAAGCTGTCGTCTTTAAGCCCGGCTTGGAGATGAAGCAAAAGGTAAAATAAGCAGCTATCTATCCTAACGCCCTAAAAATCAGGTAAATATAAAATAATTTAATGTTTAAGAAGATCGCAGGCACCAAAGATATCCTGCCGCTTGAAGCAACTCAATGGCAGTCCCTTGAAGATGCGGCAAGGAAGATATTTGAATTATATAACTACCGCCAGATCCGTCTGCCGGCTATAGAAGAAGCGGCGCTTTTTGACCGCTCCTTAGGTGATTCAACCGAGATCGTACAGAAGCAGATGTTTTTGATTAAGCACGGCGCTGACGTCTTTGCGTTGCGCCCGGAAGGCACCGCAGGGGTTGTTAGGGCATACATCGAAAACCAGCTTGATAAAACCGAAGGTTTTATCAAGTTTTATTATACCGGGCCGATGTTCCGCCTGGAGAGGCCGCAAAAAGGCAGATTAAGGCAGTTTAGCCATATCGGATGCGAAGCTATAGGTAGCGCCGACCCTGCGATAGATGCGGAATTAATCTCCCTGGCTGATTGCCTGCTTACGGAGTTCGGGATAAGCGGTTATAAGATAAAGATTAATACTCTCGGCTGTGCCAAGGACAAAAAAGCACTGGCGGATTTTTTACGTAAATCCCTGAGTAAGGAACTGGGAAAGTTATGCGCTGATTGCAAGATAAGATATAAGAAGAACGTCTTGAGGGTGCTTGATTGTAAGGAGGAAGCCTGCCGCCGCCTGGTGCGCGCGATTAAGCTTGATCAGGGGCATCTTTGCGCTGATTGCCGCGATAATTTCCTGGAAGTCAGGCGTTATCTGGATAGCCTCAAGGTAGGATATGAATTTGACCCCTTATTAGTGCGGGGGCTGGATTATTATACCCGCACGGTATTTGAGATTTCTCATCCGGGATTAGGGGCACAGGATGCTGTAGGCGCCGGTGGAAGGTATGATAATCTGCTTAAAGAACTGGGAGGCCCGGATCAGCCGGCTTGCGGGTTTGCCTTTGGGGTTGAGAGATTACTGTTAGTCGCAAGTCAGAAGTCAGAAGTCACAAACAAAGACTTGGTTTTTCTGATAGCCTTAGGGGATAAGGCGAAGCAGGAGTCAGTAAAGCTATTGGATGCGCTGCGTAAAAATAATATCTCTGCCGACACGGATTACGAGAATAAATCGCTTAAGGGAGCGATGCGCCGGGCAAATGACCTTAAGGCCAAGTTTGTTTTGATTATCGGAGACGACGAGCTGAATAAGAATGTTGTGACTTTGAAAGATATGCAATCCGGCAGCCAGGAAGAGGTTAAAATGGATGGTTTGTTAGGGAGGCTTATTAATAATGATACTTAACCTCAGCCTTGACCTGATCGATTAATATGCTAAGAACGCATACCTGCGGCCAATTGAATAAGAACGACGTAAATAAAGAAGTCACGCTTTGCGGTTGGGTGGCTAACCGCCGTGACCACGGCAAACTCGTATTTATAGACATCCGCGACCGGGATGGCCTTACTCAGGTCGTTTTTATTCCTAAGGAATCAGGGCAGTCATATGATTCAGCAGTGAGTTTACGCAGCGAGTTCGTGGTCAAGGTCAAAGGCATAGTAAATCCGCGGCCAAAAGGCACGCTGAACCCTAAACTCTCTACCGGAGAGATAGAGGTCCTGGCAAAGGAATTAGAGATTTTAAATCCCAGCAATACCCCGCCCTTTGAAATCCTGGAGGACCTGGAGATTACCGAAGAGATGCGGCTTAAATACCGCTACCTTGATTTGCGGCGCAGGAAGGTATTCGAGAATTTTACTTTGAGGCATAAGGCCTATCAGGTAATCCGCGGTATCCTTGATGCCCGCGGCTTTATTGAATGCGAAACGCCGATTCTGACTAAATCTACGCCTGAAGGCGCGCGCGACTACCTGGTGCCTTCAAGGGTAAACCCGGGTAAATTCTACGCCCTCCCGCAATCACCCCAGTTATTCAAACAGATCCTGATGGTCGCGGGAATCGAAAAGTATTATCAGATCGCAAAATGCTTCCGCGATGAAGACCTGCGCGCCGACAGGCAGCCTGAGTTCACCCAGCTGGATATCGAGATGTCTTTTATCGATGAAGAGGATATTTTTTCTTTAAGCGAGGAACTGATGCGGCAGCTGATGAAGAAATTAAAAGGGGTGGATATCGAAATACCTTTTCCGCGTTTAAGCTATGCCGAAGCGCAGAAAAAATACGCAAGCGATAAGCCGGATTTAAGAGAAAAACTGGGGAGCGATTTTGCTTTTGTCTGGATCGTGGATTTTCCCTTATTTAAGTATAATGACGAAGAAAAACGCTGGGAAAGCGAGCATCATCCTTTTACCTCTCCCCATCCTGATGATCTAAAGATGTTGGATGTTTCTCCAGATAAAGTAAGGGCGCGTTCATATGATTTGGTATTAAACGGCTCTGAAATCGGCTCAGGTTCAATCAGGATTCATAACCAGGAGTTGCAGGAACGGATTTTTAAGGTTATCGGGATAGAAACCCAAGAGGCGCGCCGGCGTTTCGGATTTCTCCTTGAGGCTTTTCAATACGGGGCTCCGCCTCACGGCGGGGTAGCTTTCGGCATTGACAGGTTGTTGGCGATTATTGCAGGCCAAGAGAGCATCAGGGAATTTATCGGTTTTCCCAAGACTGCTACCGCGTATTGCCCTCTGACGCAGGCGCCTTCGGATGTAGATAAAAAACAGTTAAAGGAATTAGGCATAAACATCACCAAAAAAAAGGAGGATTGAGATGAGGAAAACGGGTTATCAGGCCGCAGGATTAATAGGCCTGGCTGTGGCTGTGCTTTTGTCAGGTTGTACGGTAAGAAGTTATAAAATGACCAAAGATAGGGTTGACCAGGATTTGAGTACCGGTAATAAGGGTTATCTTGCAGGGTCGGTTCCGGCAGAGGATACAACAAAAGAGCGGAAGATGACCAGGGATGTCCAGGTAGTAGAGGTAGAATTCAAGCCGTGGATAAAATTTGAAAAGGCCCCGGATGTCAAAGGCAAACAACCCGTAGCTAAGCAGACGCAAGATTATGTTGAAACGCAGGATGATTACGCAGAAGGAAACCGCGGGTTTATCTTTGAAAGCGAAACTCCGGAAATAAAAGATATACCGGTTTTTGAGGATTACCGCGTGCAAAAGGGGGATACCCTTCAGAAGATTTCCAAGAAATTCTACGGCACCAGTAAAAAATGGATGAAGATCTACGAAGCAAACAGGGATACGCTTAAGGCCCCGGATAAAATATTACCCGGCCAGCTATTGAAGATTCCCCTTGAAGGGTCGGTAAAAACCCCTGAGCACCTGAAATAAGCTTAATGGATAAAATAATAAAACTCAGCGGGCATCCTCAAGCGCAGGCGCTTCTTGGGCCGCATGACAGGAATATCAGGGAGATTGAGAAAGAGCTGAAAGTCAAGATTACCCTGCGCGGGGAACACCTGAAGGTCAGCGGCACGGCGGCAAATATCAAGAAGGCAACCGCTCTTTTGGAATATCTCCTGCAGGGGATAGGGCAGGGCGCTCAGGAAGTAGGCGCCAGTGACTTACGCTTCCTGATCAGCAAGTTTAAGAAATCAGCCAGGTCATCTGCGGCAGGGCTTGAAGAAGGCCTGCCGTTTAGCGGCTTGCTTAACGGTAAACAGATCAGCCCGCGCACCAAGGGGCAGCGCGAATATGCCGATTCAATGCGGGATAACGATATCGTATTCGGCATCGGCCCGGCAGGCACCGGTAAAACTTATTTAGCCATGGCTGCCGCCGTTGAGGCGCTGAAGAAAAACGAGGTACGCAGAATTATCCTTACCCGCCCGGCTATTGAGGCAGGGGAGTCCTTAGGATTCCTTCCCGGCGATATGTATGAAAAGATCTCCCCCTACCTGCGGCCGCTCTATGACGCCCTCTACGATATGATGGACGCCGAGCGCATTGAAAAGCACCTTGAGACCGGGATAATCGAGGTGGCGCCGCTAGCCTACATGCGCGGCAGGACCTTAAACGACGCTTTCATTATCCTGGATGAAGCGCAGAATGCCACCCGCGAGCAGATGAAGATGTTTTTGACACGCTTAGGCTTTGATTCCAAAGCGGTGATCACCGGGGATATGACGCAAAGCGACCTTCCCGACGGTAAACCCATAGGCCTTTTGCAGGCGCAGGAGATACTCAAAGATATAAAAGGGATAAAGTTTATTTATTTTACCGGCTCCGACGTAGTGAGGCACGCATTGGTACAGAATATTATCGAGGCATATGATCAAGCAAGCCGTAACAGGTAAAATCAGGATATTTTTTTCGGCAGTACTGCTTTTCTGGGTAGCCCGGCTTTTGGGGATGAACTTGAGTGTCCCGGTTTTCCTGCTGGTCCTCTACGCTTATTACCGGCAGAGGGCTTTTAAAAATATAAACTTTCTGCATGTGTTCTTTCTCTTTCTTTTAAATTTCAGCATCAGCTACTTCATTATCAGTAAGGGGATGCCGGTATCGTGGCTTCCCTTTGCTTTGATACCAATGCTGGCAACAATCCTCTTTAATGACCTTGAAGTTTCCCTCCTGATAGCCATTTCCTGCGGAGTTTCTATTGCCGCGGTGGCAAGCAGCCATTTCAGCCTGGGGATTATTTTTCTTGCCAGCGGTACCCTTTCCAGTATCCTGGTCTTGGGCACGCGCAGGAGGATAACCGTAATCCGCGCCGGATTTATCACGGGGGTAGTCCAGGCATTGATACTTTTTTTCGTTGACCAGTTATGGTTCGGCCCGCCTGCCCGTTACATTAATTTAATACTTAACAGCATCATCTGCAGCATTGCCGTTTTAGGGATTTTACCGCTCTTTGAGTACCTCTTTAAAACCGTCACCAACATCAGCCTCCTGGAGCTGGCTGATTTTAATCACCCGCTTTTGCAGCGGATGATTATGGAGGCGCCCGGCACCTACCACCATAGCCTGATCGTGGGCAACCTCTCGGATGCGGCTTGTACGGGTATCGGCGCTAACGGCCTCCTGGCAAGGATAGGGGCTTATTACCACGATATCGGAAAGATAGAGAAATCGGAATACTTCAGCGAAAACCAGGCGATGCAGGAGAGCAAGCACGATGATTTGTCTCCGAGCATGAGCAAACTTGTGATTATGAACCATGTAAAAGAGGGGGTTGAGCTGGCGAAAAGGCATAGATTAAATCCCCGGCTGGTAGATTTTATCCAGCAGCACCACGGAACTAGCCTGGTTTATTATTTCTACTGCCGTGCGCTGGAGAACTTAGAAGATGACCAGCAGGTTAAAGAAGAGGGTTTTCGCTATAGCGGCCCGAAAGCCAATACTAAAGAAACCGCGATAGTATTATTGGCGGATTCGGTAGAGGCTGCGACGCGCGCGATGAAAGACCATTCTCCGGGGAAGATCGAAGAGCTGGTCTATAAAATCATCAATAATAAATTTATCGACCGCCAGCTTGACGAATGCGATTTAACCCTTAAAGATCTGGAAAAGATCGCGGAAATTTTTATCCACATTTTAAGCGGCATATACCACAGCCGCATTACCTACCCTGAGAAGGCATTAAAGAGTGAACCCCGTTAGAAGTTCCGAAATGAAATTTAGCAAGAACAAGACTTCTAACGGGGTGAAGATAATCATAAAAAATCTGCAGAAGAGAACTCCCGTCAATCCGACAAGGATAAAAAAAGCGGCTCTTAATGTCTTATCGCATGCCGGCAGGCGTAACCGCTGGATGAATAAATCAGGCGAAATCACTATTTGTTTTTTAAACGATAGCCAAATCCGCGAACTGAACCTCTTTTATTTAGGCGACGGCAGGGCTACGGATGTGATTGCTTTTAATAGCTTAGGGCAGGCAGGCGAGTTGATAGCCGATATCGCGGTATCTACGGATACTGCAAGGCGCAATGCGCGTATCTTTAAAACTACCGTCGCTTCCGAAACTTACCGTTACGTAATCCACGGGCTTCTGCACATCTTAGGGTATAATGATGATAATAAGCGTAACAGCGCGATTATGCGCAAGAAGGAAGATTATCTCTTAACTTTGTTTTCTAAGCCTTAACCTTAACCTTAACCTTAGCATTAACCTAATCTATCTACATGAGCCTCATTCATACCGAATCTATAATCCTGCGTAAATACGATTGCCGGGAAACCTCCCTGATTATTAATTTTTTCACCAAGGAGCATGGTAAGATCAGCGGCCTGCTGAAGGGGGCAAGGGCTGAGCCGTCTAAGTTTGCCAGCCCCCTGGAGCTTTTTTCGTTTAATGATTTGATATTCTATCCTAAACGTTCTTCATCCCTGCATTTAGTCAGCGCCTGCGATTTAAAAGACGATTTCTCCGCTATGCGCAGGGATATCTCCAGGGTTGCCTCAGCCAGCATTATGATGGAACTGATAGATGTTGTGATGCCGCCTGAAGAGCCGCAGGTAGAGGTTTTTGACCTGGCAGTATCCTGCCTGAAACAGCTTTGTTCTACTGTCAATGCCGATAAGATTACCGCAATATTCAAGATAAAACTGCTTTCGCTTTCGGGATTTAAGCCGCACTTTGATTCCTGCGTTTCCTGCGGCTCAAAGCTTTTAGGAGGGGCGAAGTTCAGCCTTTCGCTGGGCGGCCTGCTCTGCTGCGGTTGTTTTGCAAAGGATCCAATGGCAAGGCCTATATTCAGAGGCACAGTTGCTTCAATAATGCACATTGAAAAGAATGACCTGTTCAATAACCTGAATCTCGGGCTTAATCCGCAGATTAAGAGGGAACTGGAAGCGATATTAAACGCGTTTTTAAATTTCCATCTGGGTAAAGAATTGAAGTCGCAGAAGACATTCGACAACTTAGCAGCTGTAGAGGCTTAACTCCGGAGGAGTTATGAAGATCGTAATCGTCGGCCCCGGGGCAATGGGGTGTTTACTGGCAGTGCTTAAGTCAAAGGCAAGACAAGAGGTCTGGCTTCTGGATAAAGATAGAGAGCGCGCGGCAAAACTGAATACTTGCGGTATCTCTCTTGAGGGGTTAAGCGGCGCGATGCGCCTTCCGGTTAAAGCAAGCGTAGACGCCAAGGAGATCGGCAGCGCTGATTTAGTGGTTATTTGTGTCAAGTCCTATGATACCCGCGAGGCGATCATGCGCGCCAAGCCGCTTATTTCGCAAAATACGCGCGTTTTAACCCTGCAGAACGGTATAGGCAATATAGAGATAATCAGCGAGGTAGTCGGTTTTGATAGGGTTATCGGCGGAGTTACCAGCCACGGCGCCACACTGCTTGAAGATGGCGTAGTCAGGCATGCCGGAAAGGGTGAAACCGTAATCGGAAGGATCGACGGAAAAATACCGGTTGAGATGCGCGCTATCCGCGAGGTCTTTAACAAGGCGGGGGTTGAAACCAGGATATCGCGCGATATCAAAGGGCTGCTTTGGTCAAAATTAATCATCAATACCGGCATAAATGCCTTAACCGCGATAACCGGCTTAAAAAACGGAAAACTCCTTGATTTTGAAGGCTCCCGCAGGATCTTGAGGCAGGCGGTTACCGAAGCGGTGCGGGTTGCCAAGCGCAAGAGGATAAAACTTATTTATGATGACCCTCTGGCGAAAGTAGAGTCGGTTTGCGAGGCGACTGCGGGAAATATTTCATCAATGCTGCAGGATGTGCTAAGGAAGAAACGCACGGAAATAGATTTTATTAACGGGGTGATCGTGCGCCAGGGGCAGGAGTTGGGTATTTTGGTGCCGGTGAATGCGGTGCTGGTGGATTTAGTCAAAACGATTGAAGCAAGTTATAATTTTACGGTTGCAACTTAAGTTTTGCTGCGGGCTTTGTTCGCGTGCTGAAAATTTTTGCCGTGCGCTGCGGTTTACTCGCCGCTTGCGTTGACGGCTTACGGCTAGGGCTGGACCACTTCAGCGGCTCGTAAATCCTTGCGCACTTTTGCCAAAAATTTTCTAATGCACGCTCACGAACCCCTCCGCAAAACTTAAGCTTGAGATTAGGCTCATCAGTCGATTTTTAGCGGGTGGCTTGGCTTGATTTCGAGCGGGGCGTAAAGGCGAGGAGCGGGCATGGTTCGCCCTCGTGGTATTACAGGCGAGAGCGACGAAGCCGTTGCGAGCGCAGCCCCGCCACGCTGGGGCGGGGCAAGCGTCCCCGCGAGAAACAAGCCAAGACAGGACCCGCTAAAAAAATTGATAAAATGAAGAAGACTAATCTGATAGTACTGATTACAATTGCGGCAGTACTGCCGTTTTTTATTTTTAAAGGCGGGGTCCCTACGGTTGCTGATCTTAAGATAGCAGAAAGCCAGCAGCAGCTTTTAGAATACCTGCGCGTAAGGGACGATGTGCAGGCAGGCCGTTTGGCACAGGAGATACTTGCCATTGAACCGGATAACCTCACTGCTTTATGGGCTAAGGCAGAGCTTTTACGCAGGGTGTACGACCTTGAGAATTCGCGCGCGCAGCTTGTTGGTATATTAAAAAAATATCCCGCGCATGTCCCCAGCACCATCAGCCTCGCTTATATCTATTATTATAACCGCGATTTTAATCAGGCGTTTGCCCTGCTAAAAAAAGTCATCAATGACCGGCAGGCCCAAGGCCAAAACCTGGCAATGGCTTATATGCTGATCGGCAGCATCAACGCAAAAAAATCAAGCGCAGGAGGGATTTTCTCAAAGTTTACTTATGGCACGCGCGTAAAAGGGTATTTTGAGAAAGCAAAAAAAATCAGCCCTGATTTACCGGAGGTATATTTAGGATTGGGTACTTTTTATCTGCTTGCCCCGGCAATTGCCGGAGGTAACCCCGACAAAGCAATTGAGAATCTGAAATACGCCGTAAAGCTGGCTCCTCAGTTTGCTACAGCTAACGCGCGCCTTGCTCAGGCATACCAGCGTAAGGGCGATGCTGGAAAATATAATTATTATTTCGAGAGGGCGAAGGAATTAGACCCGGGGAATGAAGTGTTGAGAGAAATAGAATAAGCAGTAAGGATTAGGTTGGTTGATGAAAAATCCCGAAATTGCCGAGATCTTCCAGCGGATAGCGCAAATCCTTGAGATCAAGGGAGAAAACGTCTTCCGCATCCGGGCTTATGAAAGGGCCGCGCAGTCAATAGGGGGCTTAGGTGAAGATATCGCAGCCTATGCGCAGGAGGAGCGTCTTGAGGAAATACCCGGCATTGGCAAAGACCTTTCCGAAAGAATAAAAGAATATCTGCAAAGCGGCAAGATAAAGCTATACGAAGATTTGAAAAAAAGTGTGCCGGAAGGCGTCTTAACCCTTCTGGATATTCCCTCCGTGGGCCCGAAAACCGCAAAACTTCTCTATGAAAAACTCAAAATCAAAAATATCGCAGGGCTCAAAAAAGCGATTGCCGGAAATAAATTAAACGGCATCTTCGGCATAAAAGAAAAGACAAAAGAAAATATCCTCAGAGGCATAGAGATAGTCAGGCAGGGGCAGGAGAGGATGACTTTATCCCAGGCAATGCATTTGGCTGAGGAATTTACCCTGCCGCTTAAGAAGTTGCCTGAGGCAAAGCAGGTCAGTGTTGCCGGCAGCCTGCGGCGCTGCAAGGAGACGGTAAGGGATATTGATATTCTGGTAGCTTCTGCGAAACCGGAAAAAGTAGTAGAAGGGTTTTTAAAGAATCCGCTGGTAGAGGATGTAACTGCCCGGGGAGATACAAAGGCTTCCGTGCGCACAAAACAGGCAGCGCAGGTAGATTGCCGGGTTGTCAAAGAAAGGTCTTTCGGCGCCGCCCTAGTCTATTTTACCGGCTCAAAAGATTTTAATATTAAATTACGCCAGATCGCGATTAAAAAAGGCCTGAAGGTAAACGAATACGGGATATTCTCCGCCACAAAGCGTGGCGGATCCGCCAAGAGTTTTGGCGGACGGAAGGATAAATTTATCACCGGCAGAAACGAAGAAGAATTTTTTAAAGCCCTCGGGCTTGCTTACATAGAGCCGGAATTAAGGGAGGATACCGGCGAAATAGAGCTTGCGAAAAAGGACAGATTGCCGCAATTGTTAGAGTTAAAGGATATCAGGGGAGACCTGCATACGCATTCAGAGTGGTCAGACGGAGTTTACCCGATAAAGGATATGGCGGAGGCAGCAGCGAAACTTGGGTACTCATATATTGCGGTTACCGACCATTCGCAGAGTTTAAGGGTTGCCGGCGGCCTGGATACAAAAGATTTAAAAAGTAAGAAAAAACAAATCGAAATGATAAATAAGGCCGCTAATGATTTCAGGGTTCTTTACGGCACCGAGGCGGATATCGATTTTCAGGGGAAGATAGATTATGAAGACGACGTGTTAAAAGAGTTTGATATCGTAGTAGCGGCAATCCATACCGGCTTCAAACAGTCTAGGCAGCAACTAACCAGACGGATGGTCTCCGCCTGTAAGAATAAATATGTGCATATTATTTCGCACCCTACTGCCAGGCTCTGGGGAGTGCGCCAGCCTTATGATATTGACTTAGAAGAGGTGTTTAAGGCAGCTGCTGATACCAATACTACTCTGGAGATAAATGCTTTTCCTCAGCGCCTTGATTTAAACAGCCAGAATGCCCGGCGGGCTAAAGAACTCGGCGTAAGATTTGCGATTAATTCCGATTCTCACTCAATAGAACAGCTTAACTCAATGAAATTAGGGGTTTCCATAGCAAGGCGGGGGTGGCTTGGGCAAAAGGATGTGATTAATACATTACCTGCAGAGCGGTTATTGAAAGAGATAAGGAAATGAAGTTTTTTCATTTAATCTTAATTTGTGCCTTTTGCCTTGCGTCTGCTGCCTTAGGCTGCCAGGATCGGAGGCTCTATAAAGATAACCGCGTAATGATGGGCACGTTTGTGGAGGTGACCTCGCCGGATGAAAGGGCATCTGGCATTGCCTTTGCGGAGGTCGCCAGGATAGAAGCCTTATTAAGCAAGTATGACCCGGATAGCGAAATTTCGCGGCTCAATAAATCGGGTTTATTAAAGGTGAGCCCGGAGACTATTTATATTTTACAAAAAGCAAAGGAAATCTGGCTGGCATCAGGCGGGGCATTTGATGTTACGGTCGGGCCGTTGATGGATTTATGGGGTTTTACGGATAAAAAATATGCCTGCCCGCAAGAAGGGCAAATAAAAAAGGCCTTATCGTACATAGGCATGGATAAAATTTCTTTTAACAATAAAAATAATGTGGTAAAATTTAAAATCCGTGGTATAAAAATAGATTTAGGCGCTATTGCCAAGGGTTATGCGCTAGATTGCGCAGTAAATAAATTAAAAGAAGCGAATGTCGGAAGCTGCTTAATTAACGCCGGCGGCCAGATCCATGCCTTAGGAGATAAATTCGGCAGGCCGTGGAAGATAGCGATTAAAAACCCGCGGGCAAACGGTATGCTGGATTTCCTGGAATTGAGTGACAAGGCAGTTTCTACGTCCGGAGATTACGAGCAATATTTTCTTAAAGGCGATACCCGTTATTCCCATATATTCAACCCTAAGACCGGCTATCCGGCAGATAGCGGCGTTATTTCTGCAACCGTGATTGCTCCCGACGGCCTGACTGCGGATGCCTTATGCACTTCGATTTTTGTAATGGGCAAGGAGCGCGGCGCTGAGTTTGCTTCTGGTTTTGAAAAGGTAGAAATCCGGATTAAAGAAGAAAACGATAAGAAAATATGAAAAATAATTTGAAGAAAAAGATGGATGTTGTCGCGCTTTTCCTCCCCGAGATAAAAGATTCTATCTTAAGCAAGGATTTTAACGGTTTGAAGGCGTTATTAAAGAGCATTAATTCTATTGACCTGGCAGAAGGATGGAAGCATCTCGAACCACGGGAGAAGATTATTATTTTTAAGCTTCTGGGGACAAAAAAAGCAGTAGAGACTTTCGAAAATTTAAAATTCCCGGATCAGACTTACATTCTCAATAACCTGAATAACGAAGAAGTTGCCGGGATTATAAATCAGATGGCTCCTGATGAAAGGGCCGATTTATTCAGAGAATTTCCCGGAAAGGTTTTCCGTAAATTCTTCCAGCTTGTAAATAAAGAAGAAGCTAAGGATATCAGTAAACTGGTCTCTTACGATGAGGGCACAGCCGGAAGCCTGATGACCACGGAGTTCGTACTTTTAAAAAAAGACATGACCGCAAGGCAGGCAATTGTATTTGTGCAGGAAAGCCTCAAGGCCGAATACCGCGAAAATATTTATTCACTCTTTATAACTGATGAAAACCAAAAACTTATCGGAAGCATTTCTTTGCAGGATCTTCTGAAGGCGCCGCCCGATATCCTGATCAGGGATATAATGTCAAGCGCGGATCACATAAAAATCGATGCCTCCGCTAAAGTCGAAGACGTAGTAAACTGGTTTAAGAAATACGACCTTCCGGATGCCCCGGTAGTTGATAAAGACGGTTTACTGGCCGGGATCATTACCGTGGATGATATCGTAGAGACAATTGAAAAAGAGAATACCAAGGAGATGTATGAAATCGGTAAAATGAACCCCGCCGGCGGCGAGATAATCAGTTATGCCCGCGCCACAACCTTTGAACTGGTAAAAAGGCGCGCCGGGTGGCTTATACTTTTGTTGATATTTGATTTTTTAACCGGCACGGTATTAAAAAATTTTGAGGCTACCTTAAGTTCGGTGGTAGCCCTGGCTTTCTTTATCCCCATGCTCCTTGATACAGGAGGTAATGCCGGGGCCCAGACTTCTATTACGGTTATCCGCGGCCTGGCAACCGGAGATGTCACCTGGAAGAATGTTTTTAAGGTAATAAAACTGGAGATGGCAGCGGCCTTTTTGATGAGCTTGATTATAGGGGGGGTTGCTTTTGCCAGGGCCTTACTCATGCAGAAAGATATGTTTTTGGCAGCTACCGTGGGTTTAAGCATGATGGTTATCGGGATATTGGCAATTGCAACCGGAGTAGCCCTGCCGCTTGCTTCCAAGAGGGTAGGTTTAGACCCTGCTGTCCTTGCCGGCCCGGTAACTACCAGTATTGTTGATGTCTGCGGCCTGATCATCTATTTTAAGATTGCCCAGTTATTTATTCCCGCTTTAAGCTTTTGATAGTAGCCATGAAAGAAGAAAAAATTTCTCTTAAAGATATCATTCTGATGAAAAATAAGCGCAAAATCACCATGCTTACTGCTTATGATTTTCCGCTGGCTGAGGCAGTGGATCAGGCCGGGATAGATATGATTTTAGTCGGGGATTCCTTGGCGAATGTGGTACTGGGGCTTAATTCAACTACGCAGGTAGGGATGCCGGAGATGTTGCATCATGCCAAAGCAGTGACGCGTGCGGTAAGGCATGCCCTGGTAATCGGGGATATGCCGTATGATTCCTATCAGGTGAACCCCCAGGAGTCTGTAAAAAACGCAGAGCGTTTTATCAAGGAAGCCGGATGCGATGCGGTAAAGCTGGAATGGTTTGATAAATGCATCGAAGTCACTTCAGCCATAATAGGGGCGGGGATTGCGGTAATGGGGCATATCGGCTTAACGCCCCAGACCGCAGAAAGTAAAGGCGGTTTTAAAGTTCAGGGTAGGGATGCCGAAGCGGCAAGGCAGTTGATTGAACAGGCGATGGAGCTTGAAAAAGCAGGGGTTTTCGCGATAGTCTTAGAGTGCGTGCCGGATAAAATCGCCGCGCTGATCACTCAGGCAATAAAAATCCCCACTATCGGCATCGGCGCGGGCAGCGATTGCGACGGCCAGGTGCTGGTGGCGCACGATATGCTGGGATTATTCAAGCGTTACCGGCCGAAGTTTGTAAAGCAATACGCCGATCTTTCCGGGGCAATAACAAAGGCGGTTGAGGCCTATAAGAACGATGTAATCAGCGGTAAATTTCCCGCTGCCGAGCATAGTTTCGCGATTAAAGAGGAAGAGCTGCGCAAGTTAGGCAATTTATCTTGACTTCGTGAGGAAATTACGCTAGAAAGTAAGGTCTATGGATAATAATCTGATGGAAAGAATCGTTTCCTTATGCAAGCGCCGCGGGTTTATCTTCCAGTCTTCGGAGATCTACGGCGGCTTAAGCAATACCTGGGATTACGGCCCGTTCGGAGTGGAATTAAAGAATAACCTCAAGCGCGCCTGGTGGAAATCCGTAGTCTATCAGCGCGACGATATCTATGGCTTAGACGCGGCTATATTAATGAATCCCAAGGTTTGGGAGGCTTCCGGGCACTTGAAGAATTTTAACGATCCTTTTGTAAGGTGCGATGCTTGTAAACAGTTTTTCCGTGTAGATAAGATCTGGGATGAAATCTGGAATAGCCCTTGGTTTGTATCATTACGGGAAGCAATGACCGGCGATAAAGATAGCACTTATTTATTACGTTGGGCCAAGAAAGAAGGCAAGAAATTGGCCCCCAACCTAAATTTAGTCAAGGAGCCGGAGGTAACGGTTTCCTTTATTGGAGATTTACATGAAAAATTCGGTGGCGTTGAGTTTGACTTTAAGACTTTCGTAGGTAGAATGGCTTGTTCTCGCGACGGTGTAGCTAGAACCCCATGTCCAGATTGCGGTAACCCTCTGCCTGATGAGCCGATGGCAGCGAATTTGATGTTGGAAACATATTTCGGACCGGTAAAAGAAACTGCCCAAAAAGTCTATCTGCGCCCGGAAACAGCGCAGGGGATGTTTGTGAATTTCCTGAATATCCTTGATTCGCTCCATCCTAAGCTTCCCTTTGGCATGGCGCAAATCGGCAAGGCATTCCGTAATGAAATCACCCCCGGTAATTTTACCTTCCGCACGCGCGAATTTGAGCAGATGGAAATAGAATATTTCGTCAATCCCAAAGACGCGGATAATAAATTAAAAGAATGGATTGAAGCGCGCTTTGACTGGTATATCAGTTTAGGGATTAAGAAAGAAAACCTGCGTAAGCGCCAGCATGCAAAAGAGGAACTCGCGCATTATGCCCAGGCCTGCACTGATATTGAATACAGATTTCCCTTTTCCGCCGGAGGCGGATCCGCCACGTCTGGTGGCGGAGGCTGGAGCGAGCTTGAGGGGATTGCCAACCGCGCTGACTTTGACTTAAAACAGCATGCCGAGGCTAGCGGAAAAGATTTGCGGTTCTTTGATGACGCCAAAAAAGAGCGTTTTTATCCCTATATTATTGAACCCTCGGGCGGGGTAGACAGGAGTGTCCTGGCAGTTCTGGCTGACGCTTATCACGAGGAAAAGGTCAAAGAGGACACCCGGGTAGTTTTAAAACTGCATAAGGACTTAGCGCCGGTGAAAGTGGCGGTGTTGCCGCTTTTAAGGAACAGGCCTGAGATCGTAGAGGTAGCGAAAAAGATCGCAGCCGGCCTTAAGCAGCAGATTGTCTGCGTCTATGATGATACCGGAGCTATCGGCAAGCTCTACCGCAGGCAGGATGAAGTGGGTACGCTTTATTGCATCACGGTGGATGTGCAGTCGCTGGAGGATAAACAGGTTACTGTCCGCGACAGGGATTCAATGCAGCAGGAGAGGGTTAGCATAGGCAAGTTAAAAGAATTCTTAACAGAAAAATTATCATAAGAAAGGAAGGGTTTTAAAAGTAATGGCAAAAAAATTCGTTTACCCCGTTAGAAACAAAAAAGTTTCTAAAGGGGGCAAAGTTTCTAACGGGGTTTACAGCTTTGGCGGAGGTAAGGCAGACGGCAATGAAAGCATGAAAAATCTCCTCGGAGGGAAGGGAGCAAATTTAGCGGAGATGGCAGGCAATAAAGAGCTCAGGCTTCCGGTTCCCCCGGGATTTACCATTACCACTGATGTTTGCACCCATTATTATAAGAATAAAAAGACTTATCCCGGCGGCCTCAAAGAAGAGGTGGAAAAGGCGTTGAAAAAGGTAGAGGCGCTGATGGGAAAAAAATTCGGCGATACGGTTAATCCGCTTCTGGTTTCCGTGCGATCCGGCGCGCGCAAGTCAATGCCCGGAATGATGGAAACCGTTTTAAACGTCGGGCTTACCGAGAAAACCATTCCCGGGCTGATTAAAGCCAGCGGCGGCAACGAAAGGTTCGTTTATGACGCATACCGGCGCCTGATTATGATGTATTCCGATGTAGTAATGGAAAAGGCCGCAGGTATTGAGCCTAAAGAAGATCAGGGCATCCGTAAACAGCTTGAGCGGCTGATGGATAAACTTAAAAAAGAAAAAGGCTATAAGCTCGATACTGATTTAAGCGGAGATGATTTGAAGAAGCTCTGCGGGGATTTCAAGGCCAAGATAAAGGAAGCCTTAGGCAGGGAATTCCCCGATCAGCCTGATCAGCAGTTATGGGGAGGCATAGGCGCTGTATTTTCATCCTGGAACGGAAAGCGCGCAGTCAGCTACAGAAGGATAGAAAAAATCCCTGATGAATGGGGGACAGCGGTAAACGTGCAAACCATGGTCTTCGGGAATATGGGCGAGGATTCTGCAACCGGGGTGGCTTTTACGCGCAACCCCGGTAACGGAGAAGGCAAGTTTTACGGCGAATACCTGATTAATGCCCAGGGCGAAGACGTAGTCGCGGGGATCAGGACTCCGGCGCCGATAAACAAATATTCAAAATCAGAGCATAATAAGGAACTTCCTACCCTGGAAGAAAAGATGCCCAGGATATATAAGGAACTTTACGATATCCAGCTGCGCCTTGAGAGACACTACCATGATATGCAGGATATCGAGTTTACCATTGAAAAGGGAAGGCTCTTTATGCTGCAGTGCCGGGTGGGGAAACGCAACGGACCGGCTGCCCTGCGGATGAGCATGGATATGCTAAAAGAGAGATTAATCAATAAAGAAACCGCGTTAATGCGTGTGACTCCTGCCCAGCTGGATGAACTACTGCACCCGATTATTGACCCCAAGGTCGAGATGCAAACCAAGCCGATTGCCAAGGGCTTGCCTGCGGGTCCGGGCGGCGCTGCAGGACAGATAGTCTTTACCGCAAACGAAGCCGTAGAATGGGCAAGGTCCGGCAAGAAAGTAATTCTGGTGCGCGAAGAGACTAACCCCGAGGACGTAGAGGGGATGCGCGCAGCAGAGGCAATACTTACTGCCAGAGGCGGAATGACTTCGCATGCGGCATTAGTTGCCCGCGGATGGGGTAAATGTTGCATTGTCGGTTGCGGCGCTTTACACATCGAAGGCAAAGAGCTGCATGTTGACGGTAAAGTCTTGAAAGAAGGGGATTGGATTACCTTAAACGGCACCAAGGGTAATGTTTATCCAGGCCGGTTGCCGATGATGGATGCCGCAGAAGAAAATAAGCTCTTTAACGATTTTCTGAAGATCGCAGAGGGGTTTAAAAAATTAGGCGTACGCACCAACGCCGATACTCCGGAAGATGCGGCAAAGGCAAGGAGTTTCGGGGCGGAGGGAATCGGGCTTTTCAGGACAGAGCATATGTTCTACGGAAAAGGCTCTGATGCGCCGCTGTTTATCCTGCGCAAGATGATTATTTCAAAAACCGAGGCAGAGCGCAAAAAAGCGGTTGAGGAGTTATTCCCCTATATAAAGAAGGATATAAAGGGGACACTTGCGGCAATGGACGGCTATCCGGTGGTCGTGCGTTTGCTTGACCCGCCGCTGCACGAATTTGTCCCTCGCGAGAAAGCGAAATTAGAGCAGCTCGCTCGGGATTTAAATATAACTATGGAGGAATTGTCATGCCGCGCGGAAAATCTACATGAATCAAACCCGATGATGGGGCATCGCGGAGTGCGTCTTGGCGTGACATATCCTGAGGTAAGCGCTACGCAGATCCGCGCCGTGCTGGAAGCAGCCGCGGAGTTGATTAAGGAGGGCAAGAAGCCCTATCCTGAAATCATGATACCGGTAGTCTGCGATGTCAAAGAGCTCGATGACCAGCTTGCAATCGCAAAGCAGGTTTACGCGGAGGTGCTGAAAAAATACGGCTTAAAAAGCATTAAACATATGTTCGGGACGATGATTGAAATTCCGCGGGCGTGTGTCGTAGCGGGGAAATTGGCTGAAGTTGCCGAGTTTTTTTCATTCGGCACCAATGACTTAACTCAGATGGGATTCGGTTTTTCGCGCGATGATATCGGCGGGTTCCTGCCGGATTATATCAAAAAAGGCATCCTGCCGGAAGACCCCTTTCAATCCATTGACCAGGAGGGCATCGGAGAATTGATTAAAATGGGGATACAGCGGGGAAGGAAAACGCGCAGGGATTTAGAAGTCGGTATCTGCGGAGAACACGGCGGCGAACCGCGTTCAGTAGAGTTCTGTTATAATGTAGGTATGGATTATG
>CAYNRN010000015.1:0-24361 GCA_964399915.1 uncultured Planctomycetales bacterium | reverse complement strand
TTCGGCAAAACTTACTAGTCGATATTTAGCGGCTGGCTTGACTGATGTTTCGAGGGACGTAAAGGCAAGGAGCGGGCAAGGTTTTCGCATCCGGCTCCAAAATAAAAAAAAGAAAGTTTCTCAAGGGCCCGGATGCGAAAGAGCGACGCAGCCGATGCGAGCGCAGGCGCGCCTCGCAGGGGCGCGCCAAGCGTTCCCGAGAAACACAGGCAAGCCAGGCGCTAAAACCGTCAATATCCCCTCGACAAAGAGCAGGGGATGTGGTATATTAGACAACCTATGAAGGAATACCGCAAACTATTCAGTTTTGCCAGGCCTTACGCAGGGCTTTTGGCGCTCTCCGGGCTGTTTATGCTGCTGGTTACGGTCTTAGACGTCTTCCGCTTAAGCGCGATAGTACCGGTGGTAGACAGGATATTCACTAACCGGCCGATAGTGGTGACTACGGGACAATTCCCCGCCGTTATAGATTCCCTGGTCAGCTGGCTCAACAGCATGCCTCCGTTAAAAGTGCTTTCTTTAATCGTCATCGTGATGCCGTTGGCTATCGTCATGCGGGCGGTTTTTGAATTCTGGCATTCTTATATTATGTCTGACGTCGGACAAAGGGTAATCCGCGACGTCAAAGACAGAGTCTACGCGAAGATGCAGCAGCTTTCGCTTGATTTCTTTATTCAAAGGAGAAGCGGAGAGCTGATCTCCCGCATCACCAACGACGTAAAACTCATTGAAAACGCCGTTTCTTACGCAGTCACTGACCTGATTTATGAGTCTTTTCAGGTAATCTGTTTTGCGGTATTGATCTTTTATATTAACTGGCGCCTGGCTTTAATTTCGGTAGTGGTGCTGCCGATGGTAGCGCTGCCGATGATTATCGTCGGCAGGATCCTGCGGCGGTTAAGCAAGCGTTCGCAGGAGAAGATGGCGGATATAAATTCCCTGCTGGTAGAGACTTTTATCGGGGTAAGGATTGTGCGCGCCTTCTGCGCGGAAATGCGGGAAATCGCCAGATTTAAGGAGCAGAATTACCAGTATTACCGCCTGGCGATGAAAGCGATAAAGCGGATGCTGCTTCTGGGTATTTTTACCGAGCTGATCGGTATCGGCATGGCAATCTTTATCCTCTATTATAGCGGCAGGCAAGTGATAGACGGAGTGCTTTCTTTCGGCGTATTTGCCTTGTTTATGGCAGGGATACTTTCGCTGATTAAGCCTTTTAAGAAGCTCAGCCAGGTAAGTTCGATCATGCAGCAGGCAATGGCAGCCAGCAGCCGCGTCTATGAAATACTCGATGCCTCTCCGAGCGTAAAAGAAACGGCAGAAGCCACGGAGCTGAAGGAATTTAAGAATAAAATCAGCTTTAGGGGAGTGTGGTTTGCTTACGGCCAGCAGAACGTGCTTAAAGATATCAGTATCGAAGTATCTAAAGGGCAGATGCTGGCGATAGTCGGCCCCAGCGGTACCGGGAAAACCACGCTGGTCGACTTGATCCCCAGGTTCTACGACCCGCAAAAAGGGCAGATCCTTATCGACGGGCAGGACATCCGGGGGGTTTCTCTTCTTTCTCTGCGCAAGCAAATCGCCCTGGTAAGCCAGGAAACCATTTTATTTAATGATACGATCAGCGCCAATATCGCCTACGGCAAACCTTCAGCCGGGGAAGCCGAAATTGAACAGGCGGCAAAGCGGGCGCACGCCCATGATTTTATAAAGAATTTTCCCGCCGGCTACAATACGGTTATCGGCGACCGGGGTATGAAATTGTCCGGCGGGGAGCGCCAGCGTATCGCTATTGCGCGGGCGCTGATTAAGAACCCCCCGATACTGATCCTGGATGAGGCGACTTCCCAGTTGGATACTCAGTCGGAGAGGGTTGTGCAGGTAGCGCTGGATGAGCTTATTCAGGGCAGAACCGTGTTTGTCATCGCCCACCGGCTTTCTACGGTACGCAACGCCCATTCTATAGTTGTCTTGGATAAGGGCGTTATTGTTGAGCAGGGAACCCACGCAGAACTGGTAGCCCGCGACGGCCTTTACCGCAGGCTCTACCAAATGCAGGAACTTTCCCCGGAATAGGCAGTAAAGCCTTTATTTTTAAGATAAAATACTTGCATATATATAAGTTTTTGCTATACTAATACCCTAATTCTGCCTTTACCAGAGAGCTAAAGGCACATCGCACAATAACTTAGTGGAGCCAGGCTTTTAAGATGCCGGGCTCACTCCCGAGCAGAAACAATGGGTATCCATCCTTGGGGCTGAAGCCAGAGGATTTCTGCGAGGGGCTAAAAAAGGAGAAAAGCAGTGCCATCAGAACTGATTAAGCAATTACTGGAAGCAGGAGTACATTTCGGCCACCAAACCAAGCGCTGGAATCCCAAAATGAAAAAATTCATCTTCGGCTCAAGGAGCAGTATCTATATCATTGACCTGGAGAAGACCGAAGAGTGCATTAATCAAGCGAGGGATCATATCCTCAGCATCACCTCCAAAGGCGAAATGGTGATGTTCGTGGGGACCAAAAAACAGGCACAGCAGGCAGTGAAGGAGGAGGCAATCCGCAGCGGTATGTATTACGTCACCGAACGCTGGCCGGGGGGGCTGCTGACCAATTTTTCCACTATCAAAAAGAGGATCAACCGCCTGAAAGAAATAGAGAAGATGAAGGAGGACGGGACCTTCGAAAAGTTCACTAAAAAAGAAGTAGCCGGCCTGGAAAAAGAGCTGGCAAAGCTGAAGAAAAACTTCTCCGGGATTACCGAAATGGAGAATATGCCCAAAGCGGCGATCATCGTAGATACCAAGAAAGAAGATACCGCAGTCAAAGAGGCAAGGAAGCTTAAGATACCGATTGTCGCGTTGATCGATACTAATTCTAATCCGGATTTGATTGATTTTCCCATCCCCGGAAACGATGACGCTACCAAGTCAATAAAGCTGGTTTGTTCGCTTCTGGCGGATGCGGCGATAGAAGGCAGGAAGAAATTTCTCTCTTATCTGTCGCAGGAAGGCGTCGGGATAAAACAGGAGCAGCAGGAAGGGGCACCGGAGATTCTCCCGCAGGAAGAAGCAGAGATCGAGGAGATAGAGGTGATCGTGGAAAAAGAAAAACCCGCGGAAGAAGGGGTGCATCCTGTGAAAAAAGCGCGCCTTAAGCAGGAAGAAGAAAAAGGAAAACAGAGAAAGAGAGGTTAAGTTTCAAGATGAAAATCTCCGTTGATTTAGTCAAGGAATTAAGGCATCTTACCAGCGCCAGCATCGCGCACTGCAGGAAAGCGCTTGAAGAGTCAAAGGGCGACATCAAGAAAGCGGCGGAATACCTGCGCAAGCAGGGTTTAGAGATAGCCGCTAAAAAACAAGAGCGCCACGCCAAGGAAGGCCGCATCGAGGCGTATCTGCATCACGGCAACAAATTGGGGGTGATAGTCGAGGTAGATTGTGAAACCGACTTTGTCGCCAAGAACGGCGAGTTCTGCCAGTTCACTAAAGACGTAGCGATGCAGGTAGCCGCTACCAGTCCCCAGTATATCAAGAGAGAAGACGTGCCCGAAGAGATTATCAGCGGTGAGAAGGATAAAGAACTTTTTTATAAGAATAACTGCCTCCTTGAGCAGGCGTTCATAAAAGACCCGGGGATCTCGATAAAGGATTATCAGGTAAGCCTGATCGCCAAACTCGGAGAGAATATCGTAGTCAGAAGATTCCAGCGTTACAAAATCGGGGAATGATGAAAAGCGCCGCCTATAAAAGAGTGGTTTTGAAACTCAGCGGAGAAGCGCTGCAGGGTAAGCGCTCCCACGGCATTGACCATTCCGTGTTGATTTCTATTGCCCGACAGATCAAAGAGGTGAGGGATCTGGGCATTGATGTAGCGATTGTCCTGGGAGCGGGCAATATTTTCCGGGGGCAGGAGAACGTGGGGTTAAGGGGCCTTGACTTAGATCGTTCGGTAGCTGATTATATGGGGATGCTGGCGACAGTAATCAACGGCCTGGCTCTTCAGGATGTGCTGGAAAAGATGGATATGCCCACCAGGGTGATGACTGCCATAGAAATGCAGCGGATTGCGGAACCCTATATACGCAGAAGGGCGGTAAGGCATTTAGAAAAAGGGCGGGTGGTGATATTTGTGGCAGGGACGGGAAATCCCTATTTTACCACGGATACCGCCGCGGCTTTGCGGGCAATGGAGATCGGGGCCGACGCGATATTAAAAGCGACTAAGGTTGACGGCGTTTATTCCGCCGACCCGATAAAAGTGAAGAGCGCCAGGCGCTTTGAAAAATTAAAATATATAGATGTCCTGAAGAAACGCCTTAAAGTAATGGATGCCACAGCCGTAAGCCTCTGTATGGATAATAAACTGCCCATCGTGGTATTCAATCTAAATAAAGAAGGAAATATCAAGCGGGTGGTCTTGGGGGAAAAAATAGGTACGGTGGTATCATAATCGTTGCTTGCCGAAGACCGCTTTGGCCTCTTAAGGCGAAACTGATTGATGAGAAGGCGGGAGATCCGTCTTCCCGGGAGGAGAATATGAGCACTAAAGAAGTTTTGCGCGGCGCAGAAGAGAAGATGAAGAAGACGCTTGAATCGGTAACGCGGGAATTCTCCGAAGTCAGGACAGGACGCGCCAGCCCGACGCTAGTGGAAGGTTTACACATAGATTATTACGGCGCCCCCACGCTTTTAAAACAGCTTGCCTCTATATCCGTTCCGGACGCTCACTTGCTGGTAATTCAGCCCTGGGACGCAAGCGCAATAGCAGAGATAGAAAAGGCGATAATGAAATCCAACATCGGGATTACGCCTTCCAATGACGGCAAGGTAATCAGGCTTTCCGTGCCCCAGTTATCAAAAGAGAGGCGCCAAGAGCTGGCAAAGGTGCTGCATGAGATGGCTGAGGAAGGCAGGGTATCTTTGAGGACGATCAGGCGCGATGCCAAAGAGCATCTGGAGAAGATGCTTAAGGATAAGATAGTTTCCGAAGACGAAAAATTCAGAAGCGTAGATGAGCTGCAGAAGGTAGTTGATAGGTACATCGTCAAAGTTGACGAGTTGTTGAAGAGCAAAGAAAAAGAAGTATTAGAATTCTAGTAACTAGTAAGCTAGTAACTCGTAACTAGTAATTTTAGGTATTCTTAAAGAGAAATTACGAGTTACTAGTTACGACTTTACGAGTTACGAATCAGTTCTCTGAAAAGGGTTTTCAAAATAAATTTGGGCCTCTAGCTCATCTGGTAGAGCACCACCCTTTTAAGGTGGCTGTGCCGAGTTCGAGTCTCGGGAGGCTCATTAGATTTAGACGAGAACTCGAAAGGGGTGTGGGGAAAAACTTTCCCCACGCTTTCGGGGTAACAGCGACCCGCCAAGTTTTGTGGCGGGGAGCGCCATAGGGGCAGAGCCCCTTTGGGGAGCGAGCCATTTTAAACGTCGGCGAGCGACGAGTTCGAGTCTCGGGAGGCTCAGTGAATTTAGTAACTAGTAAGCTAGTAACTCGTAACCAGTAATTTATTTTTCGTATGAGAAAATATATCCGCCCTAAGTTATTTAAATTACGAGTTACTAGTTACAAATTTACGAGTTACTTGTTTTTAGCGGGCGGATGGCGGAATTGGCATACGCGATAGCCTTAGGAGCTATTGGGGAAACCCTTGGAGGTTCAAATCCTCTTCCGCCCATAGTAAGCTAACTTTAGATCCTTCGGCCTTACGGCCTCAGGATTAAAATTTCTAAAGTAATGTGGTTGGGAAAATTTTAACGCGGGAGTGGCTCAGTTGGTAGAGCGCGACCTTGCCAAGGTCGATGTCGCGGGTTCGAACCCCGTCTCCCGCTCCATATTCAGTTGATTAGTTAAATTAGCCGGATTAACCCAGAATAGGAGAAGACAGCGATGAAGATTGCGGACTTTCTTTCCAAAAAAGCGGTTACCATGGATATTAAATCTGCCAAAAAAGAAGAAGTAATAAAAGAGCTGGTTGATTCTCTGGTTAATGCCGGTGAAATCGAGAAGCGCTTCCGCAACAAGCTGATTGAAGCGCTGATAGCGAGGGAGTCTTTAGGGTCTACTGCAATCGGCCAGGGGATTGCCATTCCGCACGCAAAATCGGATTGTGTTGAGAAACTTATAGCTGCTTTCGGTGTCTCTAAAAAAGGCGTTGATTTCGATTCGCTTGACGGCGAACCGGCATACCTGTTTTTTCTGCTTGTGGCGCCCCAGGATTCAGCCGGCCCGCATTTAAAAGCCCTGGCAAGGATTTCCCGCCTCTTAAAGGACAAATATTTCCGCGATTCCTTGCGCGCCTGCGAAGACGATAAGACCCTGGTCAGGACGATCACGCAGGAAGACGAAAAAAAGGCTTAAGCCGCAGATTGATATTACAAGATGAAAGAAAAATTTAAAGATTTATTTAAGTGGCTGCATCCGGGTATCGGCATCAAGCGTTGGATTCTGCTGGGTGCCTTTGGGATAATTTTAGTAGTTATCGGTTCAAGCCGCCTGCAGCTTGAGGGATTATTGATTATCAAGATTCTGGATTTAATCGTTGTAATTTCCGGGATTATTATTCTTATCCTTGGCATCAAAAGCATGATCCGTTCTTTTATCGCCGCTTTTGCCCCGGCCTCAAAGGGTTCCCACCTGGTGGATATGCTTTATCAGAGGAAACAGCTCGGCCGGGGGCCCCGGATTGTTGCTGTCGGCGGGGGAACGGGATTATCGGTTCTGCTCAGCGGTTTAAAAGAATACACCTCGAATATTACCGCTATCGTCACCGTGGCGGATGACGGCGGCTCTTCCGGACGGCTGAGGCAGGAGTTTGATATCCTCCCTCCGGGGGACATACGCAACTGCCTGGTCGCTTTAGCGGATGCCCCGGCATTGATGCGCGAGCTTTTCCAGTTCCGCTTCGATAAAAATTCGCAGCTTGAAGGGCATAACTTTGGAAATCTTTTTATTACCGTAATGACGCAGTTAACAGGAGATTTTGAGAAAGCGATTAAAGAGACGAGCAAAGTCCTTGCCCTTAAAGGGCAGGTGATCCCTTCCACCCTTGATAACGTGGTATTAGTAGCACAGTATAAAAACGGCTCGGTCACCGAAGGCGAGAATAATATACCTAAGGCGCACCTGCCGATAAATAAAGTCGGCCTCAAGCCGGCAGCAGCGGCTGCCACGCCGGAAGCGCTAAAGGCGATTGAGGAAGCAGAGATAATTGTACTGGGGCCGGGTTCGCTCTATACGAGTATTATCCCTAACTTGTTGATAAAAGAGATTACCGATAAGATCATCGCTTCTTCGGCTATCAAGGCATATGTCTGCAATGTGATGACCCAGGCCGGAGAAACCGATAACTTTAACGCTTCAGAACACATCAAGACGCTGATTAACCACAGCCATCCCCGGATCATAGATTATTGTATCGTCAATACCGGAGATGTGCCTACGGAGGTACTCGGGCGTTATGAATCTCAGAATTCCCGGAGGGTAATCAGCGACAGAAAGAACATAGAGAATATGGGTTACCGCGTGATCGAAGAGGATGTTGTCAAAAGCGGTGATGTCGTCCGCCACGACCCGGTAAAATTAGCCAGAGTAATATTCGGCTTAAGCGAAGAGATATAGGAAGATGCCGTTGATTAAAAAAGAGTTAGTAGTCAGAAATAAGCAGGGCCTGCACGCCCGGCCTGCGGCTATTTTTGTGCAGGTTGCCAATAAGTTTGATTCGCGGATAACCGTCAGGCACGATGAGGAAGAGGTTAACGGTAAGTCAATTATGGGCATCCTGATGCTGGGAGCCGAAAAGGGAAGCACCATCATCATCGAGGTCGACGGGGAAGATGCCGATTCGGCTATCGCGGAACTGGAAAGACTAATCTCAAGCGAGGAAGAGAATGATAAAGTTTAAGGGTATAGCCGCTGCCGGGGGGATTACCGTAGGCCCGGCCTATAAAATAGGCAGGGAGGAATTCACTATCCCCAAAGAGCAGATCCGCCCGGAAGATATACCTCTGCAGATACAGCTTTTTGAAGAGGCACTGATTAAAACACGCAAGGAGATCGTCGACCTGCAGAAGCGCATTGCTTCCGATATGGGGCAGGATGAGGCAGAGATATTTGACGCACACCTTCTCGTCTTAGAAGACAGGATGCTGATTGAAGAAGTGATCTCGCGGTTGAAAAAAGAACAGGTCTGCGTGCCTTACATATTCTCCGAGGTTCTGAAGAAGTACATTAGTGTCTTTTCCAAAATAGAAGACGAATACCTTAAAGAGCGGACTTCCGATATCAATGATGTAGGCAGGAGGATATTGCGCAATCTTCTGGGCAAGGAGCGCAGGAGCTTTACGGATTTGAAAGAAAAAGTTATTATCGTAGCGCATGACCTGGCTCCTTCCGATACCGCTTCCATGCATAAAAAGGACGTTGCCGGTTTTGTGACCGATATCGGAGGCAAGACGTCGCACACCGCGATTATGGCCAAGTCGCTTGAGATACCGGCGGTGGTAGGCCTTGAGGATGCAACCCAAAAAATAAACAACGGAGATACCCTGATAGTTGACGGAAGCACGGGTATGGTGATTGTAAATCCCGATACCCAGACGCTGGCTGAATACCAAAAGGAAGAACAAAAATTAAAAGGCGTAGCAAAAATATTCTTTACGGCAAAAGACCTGCCTGCGGTTACCAAAGACGGCAGAAAGGTGGAGATCAGCGCTAATATCGAGCTTCCGGATGAAGTCTCCGCGGTCAGGGAACACGGAGCGCACGGTATCGGTTTATACCGCACGGAGTTCTTCTATATGAACCGGGAGGATTTACCTTCGGAAGAAGAGCACTATCGGGCTTATAAATTTGTTGCCGAAGAGATGAAGCCCTATCAGGTAATCATACGTACCTTGGACTTGGGGGGAGATAAATTTCTGTCTCAGTTGAGGATCCCCAGGGAGATACGGCCGTTTCTGGGGTGGAGGGCGATCAGATTCTGCCTGGCGCAGCCGGATATGTTTAAAGTGCAGTTACGGGCGATCCTTCGGGCTTCGGTGCACGGCAAGCTTAAATTGATGTATCCGATGATTTCCGGAATCGAAGAACTGCTGCAGGCAAAAAAGATACTGGAAGAAGCCAAGAAAGAACTGAAAAATAAGAAGATGAAGTTTGACGACGATATAAAAGTGGGAGCGATGATTGAAGTCCCTTCGGCAGCGATGATCTCCGATATCCTGGCGCGCGAAGTGGATTTCTTCAGTATCGGCACCAACGATTTGATTCAGTATTCCATAGCCGTCGACCGCACTAACGAGAAAGTCGCTTACCTTTATGAACCGGCGCATCCGGCAGTTTTAAGATTGATCAAGAATGTTATCGATGCAGGGCATGCCGCCGGCATAAGCGTAGGGATGTGCGGAGAGATGGCAGGGGAGCCGAACATGGCCCTGATGCTTTTAGGTCTGGGGTTGGATGAATTCAGCATGCCGCCGCAGATGATCCCCGAGGTCAAATACATCATACGTTCTACCACGGTCAAGCAGGCGGAAAAGGTTGCGCAGGAAGTATTGAAATTGCCTACGGGCAGGGAGGTAGAGGTTTTCACGCAGGAAAAACTGAGGAGGATCCTCAATGAAGCGGGGGCTTAACTTAACAAATATAAAACGTATTGATAAGTCGGGGATGCTTGCGGCGCTTTTGGATTTTCCGCTGCAGTGCGAGGCGGCGCTCGAAATTGCAAAACAAGCAAGAATAGAGGTTAAAAACAGGGGTTTCGATAAGATTATTTTTGCCGGCATGGGGGGCTCAGCGATCGGGGCAGATTTAATCAGGTCATACCTGTATTTCGAATCAAAGATCCCTATTATTGTGTTGAGGGAATACGAAATCCCCGCTTATATCAATAGTGCTTCCTTGGTATTTATATCAAGTTATTCCGGGAATACCGAAGAGACCATTTCCGCGTATCAGCAGGCAAAGGAAAAGAACGCCGTAGTCATCGTCCTTTCCTGCGGCGGGTCTCTCAAGGAGCTGGCGAAAAAAGATAATCTTCCCTTTGTTGAGATACCTAAAGCACATGCGCCCAGGTGCGCTTTGGGGTATTTGAGTATTATACCTTTATATCTGCTGTCGAAAATGGGTTTTGTCAGCGACATCACGGCTGAGGTAAATCAAACGGTAAGGGTGCTTAAAGAATTGCGTGATCAGTCGTTAGCGCCGCAGATAGCGCAGGCGGATAATATCGCCAAGGCAGTCGCGCGTAAAATTTTTAACAAACTGACGATAGTCTATTCGGCCTCTGTGCATTTTGATGTCTGCGCCCTGCGTTTCCGGGGGCAGCTGGCGGAGAATTCCAAAGCCCTGGCCTGGCACCACCTTTTTCCGGAGATGAACCATAACGAAATAGTGGGCTGGGAAAATCCCAGGAAGCTTTTTAAAAATCTGGCGGTAGTGATGCTCAGAGATGAAAAGATGCATCCTCGCGTACGGCTGCGCATGGATATCACGGAAGATATTATCAGAAAAGAGAAAGTTGAGATAATCCACCTCTGGTCGCGCGGGGAGGGTATCTTAAGCAGGATGTTTTCTCTTATTTATACGGGGGATATGGTCTCGTATTACCTGGCGATTTTGTACGGGATAGACCCCACTCCGGTGGATAGGGTTACGTATCTCAAAGACCGTTTAGCCAAGGAATAGATGAACCCCCGCCTTAACTCCGAGGCGGGAATGTTTAGGAGGCAGGCGGGGTGAAGGCTTTAATCTTAGCAGCGGGGTATGCCACGCGGCTCTATCCTTTAACCATGGAGTACCCTAAGCCCCTGCTTAAAGTCGGCTCCAGGCCGATAATAAACTATATCCTGGATAAGCTCCTTGAAATAGAAGCGCTGGATGAAATTATCGTCGTCACTAACGGCAGGTTTATCTCTAAGTTCAGGAAGTGGAAACGCACGCTTAGGGTTTCCAGGCGCATAACCTTAGTTGACGACTTGACAAAGGATTATGCCGACAGGCGCGGGGCGATCGGAGATATCGGGTTTGTATTGGGAAAGAGGCGCCTGAAAGAGGGGCTGCTGGTGGTAGGGGGCGATAACCTCTTTGACGCGGATTTAAAATCTTTCATTGCCTTCGCCCGCTCGAAAAAGCCGCACCCGGTAATCGGCGTCTACAAAATTACAAGGCTCAAAGACGCCGGTAAATACGGGGTGGTTAATATGGATGTTGGACGAAGGATCAGGGATTTTAAGGAGAAACCAAAGCATCCGGCGTCGCGCCTTGTAGCGATGTGCCTTTATTATTTCCCGGCGGCATCTTTGAAATTAATCAGGGATTACATACACCGGGCGAGGAAGAGCGATGCAACCGGTTTTTATATCAGCTGGCTGCTGAAGCGCGCAAAGGTATATGGTTTTGTATTTGGCGGAAGGTGGCTGGATATCGGCGATAAGAAATCTTATAACATAGTGAAGAACAAATTCTAGAAAGGGAGGGTTACTAAGGAAATGCGTAAACATTTTTTTACTTCCGAATCGGTGGGCGAGGGGCATCCGGATAAAGTATGCGACCAGATATCAGACGGAGTATTGGATGAGGTCTTAAGGCTTGACCCGGATAAAGAAAGAAGCAGGGTCGCCTGTGAAACTTACGTTACCATGGGGCTTTTAATCGTGGGCGGGGAGATCGCTACCAGCGCCTACGTTGATATCCAGAAGCTGGCGCGCAGGATTATAAAAGAAATCGGTTATACTAACCCTAAATACGGGTTTGATTATAAGACTTGCGCCATAGTTAATACGATCAACAGCCAGTCGCCGGACATCGCCCAGGGTGTCAATGTGGGAGGTGCGGGAGACCAGGGGATTATGTTCGGGTTTGCCTGTAATGAAACCAGGGAGCATATGCCTTTGCCGATTACCCTGGCGCATAAACTGGTCAGGCGGATGTCAGAGGTACGCAGGGAGAACATCTTAAAATATCTGGGGCCTGATTGCAAGTCGCAGGTGACTGTAGAATACCACAATGATAAGCCAAAGCGCGTTGATACGGTAGTTTTGGCCTGCCAGCACACTGATGAGATACTCGATGCCACCGGGAAGCATATTACTTCCAAGGCGCGCCAGGAGCTGATCGATATAGTCGCAAAGCATACGCTGAAAGGCTTAATCGATAAAGAAACTAAATATTATGTCAATCAGACCGGCAAGTTTGTCATCGGCGGGCCGCAGTCTGATACCGGCATGACCGGCAGGAAAATAATCGTTGATACTTACGGCGGGAGTGTCCCGCACGGCGGCGGGGCATTTTCCGGTAAAGACCCGACAAAGGTTGACCGTTCCGCGGCTTATATGGGCCGCTATGTTGCCAAGAATATTGTTGACGCCGGTATCGCCGAGCGTTTTATGGTGCAGTTTTCTTATGTCATCGGCCATGCTGACCCGCTGTCGATTTACGTGGATACCTACGGCACCGGCAAGTTATCCGATGATAAGATTATAAAGCTTATCCGCCAGAACTTTGAGCTTACCCCCAGGGGGATTATTAAATCTTTAGATTTATTGCGGCCGATATACCATAAGACCGCATGTTTCGGGCATTTCGGCAGGTCGGAAGCGGAATTTACCTGGGAAAAGACTGATAAGGCAGCGGCGTTGAAGAGGCAGGCAGGGAAATTATAGATAACTAGGTCAAGGTTAAGAAAGGATGAGATGAAATACGATATTAAAAATATTAAATTAGCGAAAAAAGGTGCGCTGAGGATCGAATGGGCGCGTAATAATATGCCGGTTTTAGGGTTGATTGCCGAGCGTTTTCGCAGGGAGAAGCCGTTAAAAGGGATTAAATTAGCTGCCTGCCTGCATGTGACTACGGAAACCGGGGTTTTGGCAGAAGTTTTAAAGGCAGGCGGAGCGCAGGTTTACGTATGCGCTTCCAACCCGCTCTCAACGCAGGACGACGTAGCGGCATCGCTGGCAAAGAATTTAAAAGTCGCGGTCTTCTCAATCAAGGGAGAAGATACGCAGACATATTATAAGCACATTAAAGCTGTTTTGGCGGCCAAGCCGGATATCACCATGGATGACGGCGCTGACTTGGTAAGCACAATCCATCATCGGCCGCATGCGCAGCATGCAAATATCATAGGAGGCACTGAAGAAACCACTACCGGAGTGATCAGGCTGCGCGCGCTGGCGAATCAGGGGAAACTGCGTTATCCGATTATCGCAGTCAACGACGCCCAAACTAAACATCTTTTTGATAACCGTTACGGCACCGGGCAGTCCACGGTTGACGGGATTATCCGCGCCACTAATAAATTGCTCGCCGGGTCAAATTTTGTCGTCTGCGGTTATGGTTGGTGCGCCCGCGGAGTAGCCATGCGCGCAAGAGGCATGGGGGCAAAGGTAATAATCGTGGAGGTGAGCCCTTTAAGGGCGCTGGAGGCCTCCATGGACGGATACGAAGTGATGCCGATAAAAGAAGCAGCGAAGACCGGAGATATCTTTGTTACCGCTACCGGCGATACCAGTATTATCCGCAGGGAGCATTTCCTACTGATGAAAGACGGCGCGATTGTGGCTAATACCGGACATTTCAACGTAGAAATAGATATCCCGGCCTTAGAAAAATTAAGCGTAAGGAAACGGAGAATCCGAGAATTCTGCGAGGAATATACGTTTAGAAACGGGAAAAGGGTTTATCTCCTAGGCGAAGGCCGCCTGATTAATCTGGCGGCGGCAGAGGGGCATCCGGCTCAGGTAATGGATATGTCTTTTGCCAATCAGGCGTTAAGCGCTGAATACATCGCCAAAAGCCACAGGAAGCTGGAGGAAGATGTCTATAAGGTGCCGGTTAAAATTGACGAGATGATTGCGGCATTGAAATTAAAGTCAATGGGGATTAAAATAGATAAGTTGACCCCGAAGCAGGAAAAATACCTTTCCAGCTGGGAGATGGGGACGTAAGTGGGCTTGCAGCTGATAGCTGATAGCTCATAGGCGGAATATGAAGAAAATAGCGGTATTGACTACTGGCGGTGATGCCCCGGGGATGAATGCGGCGATCAGGGCGGTAGTGCGTTACGCCGTAAGCCGTAATGTTGAGGTGATGGGAGTTTCCCGCGGCTGGAAGGGTTTAATCGAAGGCGACCTTAAGCCCTTTGACCACCGCAGCGTCTCAGGGATTATCAGCCAGGGGGGCACGATATTAAAGACAACGCGCTGCCCTGAGTTCTCCGGTAAGGAAGGGCAGAAGAAGGCATACGAAAATATAAAGAAGCATGCTATTGAAGGGCTGATAGTTATCGGCGGAAACGGCAGCTTTGCCGCGGCGCACAGCTTTTATAATAATTTTAAAATCCCCTGCATCGGGATCCCCGCTTCCATTGATAATGATATTAACGGAATAGCCGTGACTATCGGTTCGGATACTGCCGTTAATACCGCCTTGGGGGCAATTGATAATATCCGCGATACCTCTACCTCTATGGAGCGGATTTTCGTGGTTGAGGTAATGGGAAGGGATTGCGGTTTTATCGCCTTAGCAGTGGCTTTAGCCGGCGGCTGCGAAGATGTAATTATCCCGGAAGTAAAGTTCGATATAGAAAAAATATGCGCAGATATCAGGCAGGGTTATAATATAGGCAAGATCAGCTGGATTATCGTGGTTGCCGAAGGCGCAGGTAAGGCCGAAGATATCGCCAAGCAGATCAGCGAGCGTACCGGATTCGAAAGCCGGGCCGTAGTCTTAGGCCATATTCAAAGAGGGGGCAGGCCTACGGCAGTCAGCCGTGATTTAGCGCTTAGGCTCGGGCAGGTAGCGGTTGAATATTTATTGAACGGGGAAGCCGATAAAGCGGTAAGTTTCTCCTGTGGTAAGGTTACGACAGTTGATTTTGAGACCGCGATAAAGAAGAAAGATCTAAAGTTTCAGCAATGGTATGAGCTGATTAAAATCTTAACTTAAGGAGGATTTGCATCATGGGAAGGAAGCCGCTTGATATGGACATCATTGCCTTTGATTTAGTGACCAGCGACGATATATCCAGAAAAAAATTGCTGGCCAAAAAAATACTCAGCATGGCCTATAAAAACGGGGTCTATCCTTCAAGCATACACGAACTCTATATGGCGCGCGGCAGGGGAGAGTTCAGCGGTTTTACCGTGCCGGCGATAAACTTAAGGAGCATGACTTACGACCTGAGCAAAGCGATATTCAGGGTAGCAAAAAGGAATAATTCAGGAGCATTTATCTTTGAAATCGCAAAGTCGGAGATGGGCTACACCGCCCAGCCGCCGGTAGAATATTCAAGCGTGATCCTGGCAGCGGCGATAAAAGAGGGGTTCCGGGGGCCGGTATTCATCCAGGGGGATCATTTTCAGGCAAACGCCAAAAAGTATAAAGAGGACCCGCAGAAAGAGCTTGATAGCCTCAAGGCCTTTATCGTAGACGCGGTAGAGGCGGGTTTCTATAATATCGATATAGATTCTTCTACGCTCGTGGATTTGTCGAGGCCGACGATAAAAAAGCAGCAGGAGGCAAATTACGAAGTCTGTGCAAAACTCACCCAATTTATCCGTTTGATCCAGCCGCGCGGGATTGAAATTTCGGTAGGGGGCGAGATTGGCGAAGTAGGGCATCAGAATTCTACCGCCGAAGACTTAAACGCCTTCATGGCCGGTTTTAAGGAAAGATTGCGCAAGGGAAAGACCGGCATCAGTAAGATTAGTGTGCAGACCGGCACTTCCCACGGCGGGGTGGTGCTTCCCGACGGAAGCATCGCGCAGGTTAAGCTGGATTTCGAGACTTTACGCATACTTTCGGAATTAGCCAGAAAGGAATACGGCATGGCAGGGGCAGTCCAGCACGGCGCCTCCACTTTACCCGCAGAGGCATTTCATAAGTTTCCGGAGGCAGGGGCGGCAGAGGTGCATCTGGCTACGGAATTCCAGAATATGATCTATGAGAGCAAACATTTTCCGCAGGATTTAAAGAGTAAGATATACGAATGGCTTAAAGTCAATGCCGCTTCCGAGAAGAAAGAAGGAGAGACCGAAGAGCAATTTATCTATAAGACGCGCAAGAAAGCGCTGGGCCCGTTTAAGAAAGAAATCATCGGCCTGCCGCGCGATGCGCGCGATGCAATCGCTAAGGAACTGGAAGAGAAGTTTGATTTTCTTTTTAAGCAGCTTAATACCGTCAACAACAAGGAACTGGCGGATAAATTTATCACCTTAAAGAGGGTGATTACGCGTAAGCCCAAAGAAGGCTCGGAAGTTGTGCATGACGGAGAAGGAGCAGATTAAATGCGTTCAGATAAAATCAAGAAGGGAATAGAACGGATTCCGCACCGGGCGCTTTTGCATGCTACGGGTTTAGGCAGGAAGCATCTGGATAGGCCGTTCATCGGAGTGGCTACTTCATTTACCGACCTGATCCCCGGGCATATCGGGATGCGGGATTTGGAGCGCTTTATCGAGCGCGGGGTTTGCTCAGGAGGCGGCGTGCCTTTTTTCTTCGGCGTCCCCGGTATCTGCGACGGCCTGGCCATGGGCCATCTGGGAATGTGTTATCCTCTGGCGTTGCGTGAGATTGTCGCCGATACTATTGAGACCGTTTGCAATGCCCATAGCCTCGACGGTATTATCTGCCTGACTAATTGCGATAAGATTACTCCGGGTATGCTCATGGGTGTGGCGCGCCTGAATATTCCGGCGATTATTGTTACCGCCGGGCCGATGGTTTCCGGCCGCCATGACCAGAAAAAACTGGCTTTTGTGCACGATACTTATGAAGCAGTGGCCAAGGCTAAGAAAGGCGAGATATCTGAGGCGGAATTGGTGTGTATTGAAATGGAGGCCTGCCCCGGAGTGGGCGCCTGCCAGGGTCTCTATACTGCCAATACCATGTCCTGCCTTACTGAAGCTGTGGGTATGTCTATGAGCGGCGCAGGCACTGCCCTGGCAATTTCCGCCAAAAAACGCAGGATTGCCGAGGCAAGCGGCGAGCGTATCGTGGACTTGGTCAGAAAAGACATCAAGCCGCGCGATATCATCAGCAAAGAATCTTTAGAAAACGCGATTTGCGTGGATATGGCTTTGGGCGGTTCAAGCAATACCGTCCTGCATTTAATGGCAATCGCCAATGAAGCAGGGATAAAGTTGGATTTGAAAACCTTTGATAAAATCGGCAAGTCGGTTGCGCACATTACTTCCCTGGAGCCGGCAGGTACGCATTTTATGGAAGACCTTGAATATGCCGGCGGAGTGCCGGCAGTATTAAAGCGGTTAAAAGGAAAACTTAATAATTGCCTTACCGTCAGCGGCCAGAAAATATTTGAGATTGCCGATAGCGCGCGTATTTTTGACGAAGATGTGATCAGGCCGGTAAACAAGGCTTATCATAAAGAGGGCGGGATTGCGGTTTTATACGGTAATCTTGCTCCGGATGGCGCTGTGGTGAAGCAGGCGGCAGTCAGCCCGAAGATGATGGAGTTCAGCGGTAAAGCAAGAGTTTTTAACCGGGAAGAAGAAGCCATGCAGGCGATCTTAGACGGCAAGATTAAAAGCGGCGATGTGGTGGTTATCCGTTACGAAGGCCCTGCCGGCGGCCCGGGTATGCGTGAGATGCTTGCGCCTACTTCGGCAATCGTAGGCTTAGGGTTGCAGGATTCCGTGGCGCTGATTACCGACGGAAGGTTTTCCGGGGGGACCAAGGGCCCCTGCATCGGCCATATTTCTCCGGAGGCATCCGCAGGCGGCGCGATTGCTATTCTAAAAGACGGTGATATAATCAATATAGATATCCCTGAGCGCAAGCTGGAAGTCAAACTTTCAAAGGCGGAGATTGATAAGAGGCTGAAATTGTGGAAGCCCGTGCCGCCCAAGATCGCGTCAGGGTGTCTGGCGCGTTATTCCAGGATGGTAAGTTCCGCTGATAAGGGTGCAATATTAAAATGACCGGAGCACAAATATTAATAGAGTGCCTTAAACGCGAAGGGGTAGAAGTAATCTTCGGCTATCCCGGAGGCCAGGTTTTACCTATATTCGATAAGCTCTACGACGCGGGATTTAATTTTATCCTCACCCGCCATGAGCAGGGCGCAGCGCATGCTGCCGATGGTTTTTCCCGGGCAACCGGTAAAGTCGGGGTCTGTATCGCGACTTCCGGTCCGGGGGCGACTAACCTGGTTACCGGTATCGCCAATGCCTATATGGATTCTATCCCGATGGTGGCTATTACCGGACAGGTGAAGACTTTTCTTATCGGCAACGACGCCTTTCAGGAAGCCGATGTCACCGGCATTACCCGGCCGATAACTAAACATAATTTCCTGGTCAAAGATGTCAGGGAACTTGCCCGTATTGTGCGCGAGGCTTTTTTCATTGCCTCCAGCGGGCGCCCGGGGCCGGTTTTAATCGATATACCTTCTGATGTGCAGCTGGCGGATACGGAATTTATCTGGCCCGAAGAGGTAACTATCCGCGGCTACAACCCGACGTTATTCGGCCACCCCGGACAGATTAAGAAAGCGGCGAAACTGATCTCGCAGGCCAAAAAACCCATTCTTTACGCCGGCGGCGGAGTGATTACCTCTGGGGCGCATCATGAATTAAGGGAATTAGCGGAGAGAATCAAAGCGCCGGTGACTATGACTATGATGGGCTTAGGCGCATTTGACGGAACTCATGAGCTTTCGTTGGGTATGTTGGGGATGCACGGGACCGCTTACGCCAACCACGCGATAATGAACGCGGATTTAATCATTGCCGTGGGTGCGCGTTTTGACGACCGCGTTACAGGCAGGCTGGATGCCTTTGCGCGGGGCGCTAAGGTTATCCATATTGATATTGACCCGGCTTCGATAAGCAAAAATGTGAATGTGGATATACCCATAGTCGGCGATGCCAAAAATGTTTTAGGACAACTTTTAGAAGAGATTAAAAATAAGCCTGACGCCTCAGATTGGCTGAAGACCGTCGAAGAGTGGCGGAGCAGGCATCCCTTAAGATATAAAGAGGACGGCAAAATAAGACCCCAGTTTGTTATTGAGCAGCTTTACGAAGTGACTAAGGGCAATGCTATTATTACCACGGAAGTGGGGCAGAACCAGATGTGGGCCTGCCAGTGGTATAAATATCTGCACCCCCGCAGCTTTATTTCGTCCGGAGGATTGGGCACGATGGGCTTCGGTTTTCCTGCTGCTATGGGAGCCAAGCTTGGCTGTCCGGAAAGCTTAGTTTTCGATATTGCCGGCGACGGCTCAATACAGATGAATATCCAGGAATTAGCTACCTGCGTCTGTAATAAGATAAAGGTGAAGGTGCTTATCCTGAATAACGGATATTTAGGCATGGTGCGCCAGTGGCAGGAGTTGTTTTACAAGAAGCGTTATTCTTTTACCACGCTTTATAACCCGGATTTTGTGAAATTAGCCGAGAGTTACGGCGCGGCGGGGATGCGCGTGACCAAGAAAGAAGAAGTAAGGCCTGCGATTGAAAAGGCCATAGCAATAGACAATACCGTGTTTGTCGATTTTCATATCGAGCCGGAAGAGAACGTCTATCCGATGGTGCCTGCGGGCGAAGCCATCGATAAAATGATCAGCGGGTTGGCATAATGAGACATACGATATCAGTATTAGTGGAAAATAAGTTCGGCGTTTTGGCGCGCATCGCCGGGCTATTCAGCGCGCGCGGTTATAATATCGCGTCTTTATCGGTTTCCGAGACGCTGGATCCGGGCGTTTCCTATATGACTATCGTAGTTGAGGCAGAAGACGAGAAGACCCTTGAGCAGATAAATAAACAGCTGAATAAGCTTATTGACGTGATTACCGTTACTGACTTTACGAAAAAAGAGCATGTTGACAGGGAGCTTGTTCTGGCTAAGGTAAATTATTCCTTCAAAGACAAGGCAAAGCTAGAAAATATCCTGGGTAAATATATAGGTAAGGTAATACAGCATAAAGGCGATACCGCGATCATTGAGGCTGTCGGCGACCAGAAACAAATCAAAGACCTGCTTAGCGAATTAGTTAAATTCGGCGTCAAAGAATTAGTCAGGACCGGAAGGCTGGCAATGACCTATTAAATGAAGGCACGACTTAGCTTCGTTATCGCTCGCTAAGTCGTATGCCTGAATTTATCCCGCACCTGCAATTTATTCTGACGATTGCGGGATTAAATCAAAGGGGGAGAAATGGCAAAGATCTATTACGACAACGACGCAAATTTGGATTTATTAAAAGATAAGACAATCGCGATCATCGGATACGGTATCCAGGGCAGGGGCCAGTCATTATGCCTGCGCGATTCCGGGTTGCGCGTGGTAGTCTCCGAAATGGAGGGAACACCCAACTTTCAGCTGGCAAAGGATGACGGGTTCATTCCGGTTTCTGCTGCTGAAGCGGCAAAAGCAGGGGATATCATCCAGATCTTGACGCAGGACCATGTGCAGGCCAAGGTCTATAACGAAAGCATCAAACCGAATTTAAAAAAGGGAAAGGCACTTTGTTTTTCTCACGGATTTAATATCCGTTTTAAACAGATCAAGCCGCCTAAGAATGTGGATGTCTTTATGGTAGCGCCCAAAGGCCCCGGGGCATTGGTGCGCAGAATGTACGAAGAGGGCAAAGGCGTCCCGTCGCTGGTTGCGGTTTATCAGGACGCCTCAGGCGAAGCAAAGCAGTTGGCTTTAGCTTATGCCAAGGCATTAAGGGCCACGAGGGCAGGCGTGATTGAAACTACCTTTGAAGAAGAGACGGAAACCGACCTCTTCGGCGAGCAGGCAGTGCTCTGCGGAGGCGTCACCGAGCTGATTAAAGCAGGTTTTGATACGCTGATTGAAGCCGGTTATCAGCCGGAAATCGCCTATTTTGAAGTCCTGCACGAATTAAAACTGATTACTGACCTGATTCAGGAAAACGGGATCTCCGGGATGAGGCGCAGGGTTTCCAATACCGCCTGTTACGGCGATTTAACCCGCGGCCCGATGATCATCAACGAAAGAACCAGAAAGACCATGCAGAAGATTTTAAAAGCCATAAAATCCGGAAAATTCGCCCGCGAATGGATTAAAGAGAATGAAGAGGGCAGGCCGAATTTCAATAAATTACTTGAGGTAGGCGATAGCCATCCGATTGAGAAGGTAGGCAGGGATCTGCGGGAAATGATGCCGTGGATGAAGAAATAAAAGGTCATGGAAAAGATTATTATTTTTGATACGACGTTACGCGACGGGGAGCAGGCGCCGGGGGCGTCTCTAAACAGTTTCCAGAAGATGGAAATAGCCGCTCAGCTGGAGCACCTGGGTGTTGATTTTATCGAGGCGGGTTTTCCGGTCGCTTCACCCGATGATTTTGCCGCGGTAAATGCCATCGCGCGAAAAGTAAAAAAAGGCGGGGTCTGCGCGCTGGCGCGCTGCATCAGCAAGGATATTCAACATGCAGGCAGGTCTTTAAAAGGGGCAAGGCATCCGCGTATCCACCTCTTCCTTGCCACCTCCAAGATCCACTTAAAATACAAATTCAGGAAGGCGGAAGAGGAGATTATCGCCATTGCCAAAGGTTCGATCCGGCAGGCAAAGAGATACTGCTCTGATATAGAATTTTCTCCGGAAGACGCCACGCGCAGCGAGCGAGGTTTCCTTTTTGAAGTGATTGAAATGGCGATTGACGAAGGCGCTCGCACCATAAATATCCCTGATACCGTCGGATACAGCTACCCGCAGGAAGTACACTCCCTGATTACGGATATCCTTAACAACGTGCCTAATATTGAAAAGGCGGTTATCTCCATCCACTGCCATGATGATCTGGGTATGGCGGCGGCAAATTCGCTTTCCGCGGTTTTAGCCGGGGCGCGCCAGGTGCATTGTACGATAAACGGCATTGGCGAGCGCGCGGGAAATGCTTCGCTGGAAGAAGTGGTTATGGCGGTTAAAACCCGGCCTGATGTATTCCAGGGCCTCTATACCGGGATAAACACAAAAGAGATATTCCGCGCTTCGCGCTTGGTAAGCAAGCTCACAGATTTCGTCGTGCCGCCCAATAAAGCGATAGTGGGGAGGAATGCCTTCCGCCATGAGTCAGGCATACACCAGGACGCTATCCTTAAGAAAAGGATTACCTACGAGATTATGGACCCTAAGGATGTGGGTGTTTCCTCAAGCCAGCTGGTTTTAGGCAAGCACTCGGGGAGGCATGCCTTTGGCGACCGGCTGAAGAACATGGGATTTCATCTGGACGGAAAACAGCTCAACAAGGCCTTCGCCCGTTTTAAAGACTTAGCCGATAAAAAGAAAGATATCTTTGACGAAGATTTAAGGACTATTGTTGAAGATGAGATCAGGGTGGCGCAGCCGCTCTGGAAATTCAGGAGTTTTGACGTGCATTCCGGAAACCTGATGAACCCGCGCGCAAGCGTGGTCCTGGAGAAAAAAGGCAAGGCCGCAAGCGGCACTTCTTTCGGTGACGGGCCGGTAGATGCCTGTTTAAAGGCGATGGACAGGATTACCGGTGTTAAGACAAAACTGGAGGATTTCCGGCTGGATGCGGTTACTTCCGGCAAAGATGCTCTTGGGCATGTGAGCCTGACATTAAGGGCGGGCTCGAAGCTTTCCAGCGGGAGAGGCTCAAGCACGGATATTATTGAAGCGGCGATACGCGCGTATCTGGACGCGGTAAATAAAATAAAGAGCAAGTAAGCATGGCTTCTCCCCGCATATACGGCCTAATCGGCAACCCCGTAAAACATAGTTTGTCTCCCCTGATGCACAATGCCGCCTTCAAATCCCTCGGCATCAATGCAGAATACAGGTTATTTGAAATCACGCCTGAAAAATTAGAGAATTTTTTGCTAAAAGAAGTTTTCTCCGAGAATATTTGTGGCCTTAACATAACTATTCCTTATAAAGTCAAGGCTAGAGAAATACTCGAAGATAATTTTCCATTTGGGCAGAAGGGATCATTGATACAGGAAAACTTATATTATGTTAAATTATCTGGGGCCGTAAATACAGTAAAGCGAGAAGACGATAAATTATCATATTATAATACCGATGCTACTGGATTCTTAAGGTCCCTAAGGCAAGATTTACAATTTCAGAGTAAAAGTAAAAATGTTTTACTTATTGGCTGCGGGGGAGCCGGTAGGGCTATTATTGCTGCTTTAAGCTGGAAGCAGGGCGTTGATAAAATATATGTAAATGATATGATTCCGGATGCCATGGATTCTGCAAAAAAGCATTTTTCTGCTATTCCGCATTTAAAAGATAGATTAAAATTTGTCTCAAGAGAAGAAATCCCCAATATTATAAAAAACTGCAGTTTATTAATTAATGCTTCTCCGCTTGGTATGAAAGGCGAGAATATTTCCGCTATTGATAAGAGTTTATTCCATAAGGAATTAACCGTTTATGACATTGTCTATAATCGAGAAAAAGAAACGAAGCTAATCAGAGAAGCAAAAGAATATGGATTAAAAGTAGCAGATGGCTTGACTATGCTTTTATATCAAGGAATAGATGCTTTTGAACTTTGGACCGGTAAAGATGCCCCGGTTGAAGTAATGCGTAATGCCTTAAAAGGAGGGATCCGCTGATGAGCGCAATTATCGTAGCTTTTATCTTCGGAGCGATTATCGGAAGTTTCCTGAACGTCTGTATCTACAGGATGCCGCACGGAAAATCCGTGGTCTGGCCCGGCTCGCACTGCCCGCTCTGCGAAAAGAGGATACCCTGGTATGATAATCTGCCTTTCTTAGGGTTTTTATTCTTAGGCGGCAAGTGCCGCTTCTGTAAAAAACCGATCTCTCCAATATACATGCTGGTAGAGTTAATCACCGCGCTATTGTTTGTGGCGCTTTACCTTAAATTCGGCATTACCTACAGCTTCTTTATCTTTGTGGTGCTGGTCTCCAGCCTGATCGTCGCTACCTTTATCGATATTGCTCATCGGATTATCCCCGATGAGATATCTTTAGGCGGGATAGTCTTAGGCTTGATCCTAAACTCTATCCGCGGGATTTCATTTAACCCGCTTGGCTTTAACTTTTCACCGATGTTTAATTCGTTATTAGGGATTATTATCGGCGGAGGGATAATTTACCTTACCGGCATTGCCTTTGATTTTGTTTATTTTAAACTTCTTAAAAAACCGCCGATACAGGGAGAGACTGAATCAATGGGAGGGGGAGATGTAAAGCTTTTGGCAATGATCGGCGCCTTTATCGGCTGGCAGGGCGCGCTTCTAACCTTCTTTCTGGCGCCTTTTTTCGGCGCTGCTGTCGGCGTGATCAACCTGCTGGTAAAAAAAGACCATACCATCCCCTACGGCCCGTTCCTCTCCATTGCCGCAATCATCACTCTCTTCTGGGG
>CAYNRN010000014.1:0-25888 GCA_964399915.1 uncultured Planctomycetales bacterium | reverse complement strand
TTCTGCGGTATAATAGTCCATTCATGATCAGGGATAATATCCTTATTCTTAAGAAACGCATTGAAACCGCCTGTATTAAGGTAAGGCGCGATCCGCAAGCCGTAACCTTAGTGGCAGTCAGCAAGAACCGTACGCTAGAGGAAATCGGGAAGGCAATTGAAGCAGGTATTACTGACATCGGAGAAAGCAGGGTTCAGGAAGCAATTATTAAATATAATCAGCTCGTAGCTGATAGCTCACAGCTTGCAGGCGCAAAATGGCACATGATCGGCCATTTGCAGACCAATAAGGTAAAGGAAACGGTAAGGATATTCGACTTGATCCATTCGGTGGACAGCCTGCGTTTAGCGCAGGAAATAGATAAACAAGCTGCCCGCATAAACAAGGTCCAGGATATTTTAATTGAAGTCAAAACTTCTCCCGAAGCAACCAAATACGGACTTAACACCGAAGAGACTTTAAGCGTTATAAAGGAAATAAATAATTTAAAAAATATCAAATTGCGCGGTTTAATGACCATTGCCCCGGCGGTAGATAAACCGGAAGCAGCACGGCCTTATTTTAAAGCACTAAGAGAATTGCGGGATAAAATTTACCAGTTACCAGTTACCAGTTACCAGTTACTAATCCTATCCATGGGCATGAGCGATGATTTTGAAATCGCAATCGAAGAAGGAGCGGATATGCTACGTATCGGAAGGGCAATATTCCAATGAAAATCGGTATAATCGGCTACGGTAATATGGGCAGAGCAATAGCAGGGCGCCTTACGGCGGGGCATGAAGTTCTTGTCTTTGATAAGGACAAGCATAAAATTTCCGGTTTAAAAGGTATAAAAGCCGCTGCCAATATTGCTGAGTTGGTTAAGCTTTCAGAGGCAGTTATAATTGCGGTAAAGCCTCAGGATATCGACTGGGTGTTGCGGGATTTCAAGCATAAGGCAGAAGAGAAATTGATTATCTCGATTGCTGCCGGTATCAGCACTGCCCATATTGAAAAAATATTGGCAAAGGCAAGGGTTATCAGGGTGATGCCGAATATCGCGGCGATTATAGGCGAATCAGTGAGCTGCCTGGCGCGCGGCGCAAATACAAGCGAAAGCGATTTAGAAACGGCAGAACAGATTTTTTACGCTTTAGGCACGGTAAAACCGGTTGAGGAGAAAATGATGAATGCGGTTACCGCTATCTCAGGCAGCGGGCCGGGTTATATCTTTGATTTTATGCATCAGGAAGGAATCAGCCACAATAGCATAACTCCTTTTCAGAAAAAAGAGTTAATTATACGTCTTGAGAAAGCAGCAGAAGCCGTGGGGTTTAATCATGAAGATGCCGTATTCTTAGCGGTAAATACATCAAATAGTAGTATCAGCCTGATTCAGGCAATCAGGTTATCGCCTCAGGAATTAGTAAAGCAGGTCGCTTCTAAAGGCGGAACTACCGAAGCGGGTTTGCAGGTTTTGCATAAAGGCGGGACATGGGAAGAGGCAGCTCTGGCAGCGCTTAGGCGCGCAGAAAAGCTGGCAAGGGGGTAATATGGGCAGGATCGGCGTAATCGGAGGCAGCGGCTTATATAAGATTGAAGGTATAGAAAATGTCAGGTCCTTGGAAGTGAAAACGCCCTTTGGCAGGCCTTCAGGAAAATTTATCCTTGGGCGGCTGGAAGGGAAAGACGTGGTTTTCCTTCCGCGCCACGGCATTGGGCACGCTATCTCACCAAGCCATATCAATTACCGCGCGAATATCTTTGCGATGAAGAAGCTGGGAGTAGAAAGGATAATTTCTGTAAGCGCCTGCGGCAGCCTGAAAGAAGAATTAAGGCCGATGGATTTTGTGGTAGTGGACCAGTTTGTGGACCGGACTAATTTTGCGCGGGATGCGTCTTTTTTTACCGAAGGCATCGTGGCTCATATAGAGTTTGCCCGCCCGGTCTGCCCTGAGCTTAGCGGGGTTGTCTATCAGGCGGCAAAGTCAGCCGGGGTGCGCGTGCATCCAAAAGGCACCTATATAAATATGGAAGGGCCGGCGTTCTCTACGCTGGCCGAATCTAACCTTTACCGCAGCTGGGGCATGGATGTAATCGGGATGACTAATTTTGCCGAAGCCAAATTATGCCGTGAAGCAGAAATGTGTTATTCTACAATAGTGGCGGTTACTGACTACGACTGCTGGCATCCCGGCCACGGTTCGGTGACTATTGAGATGGTGCTGGCGAATTTTAAGAATAATATTGAGAACGCAAAAAAGATAATGGCTCGGGCAATAGCAAACATCAAAGAGGAGCGTTCCTGTCCCTGTAAAGATGCGCTGAAGTTTGCGATTGTCACGGATAAAAAACATATCCCGCCCAGGATTAAAAAAGATTTAGATATCATTATCGGCAAGTATGTCACTTGACCTTGACCTATGAGTAATACGGATTATAAAGCTACCCTTAATCTACCCAAGACCGATTTCCCCATGAAGGCTGACCTGCCTAAGCGGGAACCGCTGCTCCTTAAAAGCTGGCAGGAAAAGGATATTTACCGCCTGATCCGCGAAAAGTCTAGAGGCAGAAAAAAATATATCCTGCATGACGGCCCGCCTTATGCCAACGGAGATATTCATATCGGGCATGTCTTGAACAAGACGCTCAAGGATATCGTAGTCAAGTATAAGACAATGCGCGGGAATGATTGCGCGTACGTGCCGGGATGGGACTGCCACGGCCTCCCCATTGAACACCAGCTATTTAAAGAATTAGAGATAGATAAATCCCAGATTTCGCGCGCGGAATTCAGAAAAAAAGCCCATGATTACGCCTTAAAATACGTTTCAACGCAGAAAGAAGAATTTAAGCGGCTGGGGGTGTTCGGAGACTGGGATAATCCTTATCTTACCTTAGCGCGTGATTACGAAGAGGCGATTATCCGCTCTTTCGCGCAGCTGCTTAAAGACGGCTACATCTACCGCGGTTTAAAGCCGGTAAACTGGTGTTATAAATGCGAAACTGCGCTTGCTGAAGCAGAAGTAGAATATGAAGAGCATACTTCACCCTCGGTATATGTTAAATTTAAATTAAAGAAGAACGATATTTTCAAATCAGAGATTTATTTGGTGATATGGACTACTACCCCCTGGACATTGATTGCAAATGTGGCAGTAGCCGTCCATCCTACATTCTCTTATTCCCATTATAAAACTGAGAAGGGGGATTTGATCATCGCTGAATGCAGGGGACAAGAACTTTCTTCGATGGGTATTAACAATATTAAAAAAATAGGTACTTTTAAAGGGAAAGATTTAGAAGGGATGGTTTATGAACATCCTTTTGGTATAAGGGAAGGAAAGGTGGTATTAGCAGATTATGTTTCCCGGGAAGAGGGCAGCGGTCTGGTGCATACCGCGCCCGGCCACGGTAATGAAGATTATTTGACCGGCGTCAAATATAAGCTGGAAATGCCTATGCCGGTGGATGGCCGGGGGAATTTTGACCATAGCGCCGGGGAATTTAAGGGGGTAAATGTCTACGCGGCGAATAAATTAATTATTGAGAAACTGCAAAAATCAGGGGCTTTGCTTTTTGATGCCCAAGTCAGCCACTCCTATCCGCATTGCTGGCGCTGTAAAACTCCGATTATCTTTCGTGCCACTAAACAGTGGTTCCTGAATTTAGAGCATCAGGGCCTGAGGAAAAAATTGCTGGAGGTAATTAAAAACCAGGTAACCTGGGTGCCGGCAGGAGGCAGGGATAGGATTGCGGCGATGGTGGAGCTGCGGCCTGACTGGTGCCTGTCAAGACAGAGGTACTGGGGAGTACCGATAGCCGCGGTAATATGCAGTAAATGCCGGGAGGAGATACTTGATGCAAGGGTAGTCGAGAATTTTGCGCTTAAGGCGGAAGATAAAGGCTCGGACATATGGTTTACCGCCGATATCAAGGATTTTCTTCCGCCTGATTTTAAATGCCCGCATTGCGGTTGCGGTGAATTCTCCGCAGGAACGGATATACTTGATGTCTGGTTTGATTCCGGAGTAAGCGCTCAGGCAGTTTTAAAGAAGAGGCCGGAATTAGAATACCCATGTTCGCTTTACCTTGAAGGTTCTGATCAACACCGCGGATGGTTCCAGTCATCGCTTATTCCTTCCCTGTGTATTGACGGCATTCCGCCTTTTAAGAGCGTCCTGACACACGGTTTTGTGGTTGACGGCGAAGGCAGGAAGATGTCAAAGTCTCTGGGTAATGTTATCTCCCCATTTGATATCATAAAGGATTACGGTGCGGAAATCTTGAGGCTCTGGAGCGCTTCAAGCGATTATAACGAAGACATCAGAATATCACCGGAGATACTTTTAAGGCTTAGCGAAGCCTATCGTAAGGTGCGCAATACAATAAGATTCATGCTCAGCAACCTCTTTGATTTTAATCCTGACGAAGACAGGCTCGGATACAGCCAGCTCGGATTTGCCGATAAGTGGGTTTTGCAGAGATTAAAAAATATTTACCAACAGGTTACAGATTCTTACGAAAGTTTTGCCTTCTACCGCGCTTACAAACAGGTCTATGATTTCTGCAACGAAGACCTCTCCATGTATTACCTTGATATGATTAAAGGAAGGCTTTATACTTATGCGGCCGGATCAAAGGAGCGGCGCGCCGCACAGACGGCTATTTACGATACGCTGGGTGTTTTACTGAGGATACTTGCCCCGATCCTTGTCTTCACCGTCGAGGAGGCCTGGCAGCATGTCCCTAAAGAAAAGAAATACTCCGCTGTCCCAAGCGCCCACTTACTTGAATGTATTATGCCAGAAGTCCCCGCTGAACCCGATGGATTATTTGAAATTATGCAGTTGATTCCGGATGTAGCCAAGCTGCTGGAAGCCAAACGCAGCGCCGGAGAGATAGGCAGTTCCTTTGACGCGCAAATAATTATATTGACAAACAGCCAAAATCGTTATAAATATTTAGGAAGTTTAAAAGACCAGCTGCCTGAGATTTTTAAGGTATCGCAGGTAAGCGTTGAGAAAGCGGATAATATCGAAGCAGGCTCCCCAGGCAGGGGGCTGGTTGATCTGGCAGTTAAAGTTGAGAAGGCAGCCGGGAAAAAGTGCGCGCGCTGCTGGAATTATTCAAATAACACCGGCGCCGATCATTCGCACCCTTTGATTTGTCAGCGGTGCCTCAGCGCAATCGGAGGAAATTAAATTGTCCAGAAAAAGAACTAAGCAGAGGGTAATAAAACGTAAAGCAGCGGTTACCAGGAGTAAAAAATCTCCTGTCGCCGCAAAAAAGAAGATGAGCAAAAAAGAGCTCGCCGCGTTTAAGACAATGATTCTTAAGCGCAAGGAAGAGATTATTGATGATATCAGGCATATCTCTGATGATACCCTGAAGAAATCGCAGAAAGAGGCATCCGGTGATATTTCCGGCTATACCTATCATATGGCCGATGTCGCCACGGATACCTATGACAGGGAGTTTTCTCTTAGCCTCGCCTCCAGCGACAGAGAGGCTCTCTATGAGTTAGACGATGCTTTAAAGAAGATAGAAGACGGCAGTTTCGGCGTATGCGAGGGTTGCGGTATGCCGATAGCAAAGAACCGGCTGAAAGCCGTATTAAACGCCCGTTTCTGCCTTAAGTGCCAGAAGAAAAAGGAATCCAGGTAAAACTCTTAGATGATTTTTACCCTTGCGGTAATCATCTTCTTCTTTGATCAGTTCACCAAGTTAATCGTCATTAAATTCCTTCAGTCTAATCAGTCCTTACCCGTGATTAAAGGTGTTTTGTATCTGAGCCTGGTACACAACCGGGGTGCCGCTTTCGGAATTTTTAAGAATCAGACCTTAATTTTTATTATCGCCGCAGGCTTTGCGATTTCGCTGATAGCCTCAAGTTTACGCAAGAGTAGTAAGGCCAACCTCTATAATTTCGCGCTTAGTCTGATTTTGGCAGGTTCAGCCGGTAATCTGATCGACCGCCTGCGTTTCGGATATGTAATTGATTTTATTGATTTTCGCGTCTGGCCGGTGTTTAATATTGCTGACAGCGCGATTACTATAGGCGCAATATTATTAGGATACTCTATGTTATTTAATAAAACTCCCGACTCCAAACTCCCGACTCCAAACTAAAACTATGCACCCGGTAATCTGCCAAATAGGCACCTTGACGATTTATTCCTACGGCCTGCTGTTGTGTATCGGGGTTCTGCTGGGGGCAAAGCTTGCTTCTACCCAGGCGCAGAAACAGGGCATAGAGAAAACGGCAATCGTAAATACGGTATTTATCGCCGCTTTCAGCGGCGTGGCAGGGGCGCGTTTGTTCTACGTAATTGAAAATACCGGTTATTATCTTAAATATCCCCTTGAGATATTTATGCTGCAGTACGGCGGCCTTTCCTGGTTCGGCGGATTAGCCGCGGCCCTGGCCTGCTCGGCGGTTTATCTGAAGAAAAAAAAGGTTTTGGTAATCAGGGCCTTTGACCTGCTTGCCCCTTTTGCGGCATTAGCGCAGTCAATCGGCAGGATCGGCTGCCTATTAAACGGCTGTTGCTACGGTAGAGAATCCGCGTATTGGGGAATCTACTTCAAAGTGCACGATGCATTTCTTATTCCGACGCAAGTTTATTCTTCTCTGCTGCTGCTTATAATTTTTGTCGCATTAAGGCTGATTCAGGATAGAAACCTTCCCCGCGGCTCCGTGTTTTTAGCATATCTTTTATTATATTCTTGCGGCAGATTTCTTATCGAATTCCTGCGCGCCGATAACCCGCGTATACTATTTGGCCTGTCGCTTTTCCAATTTATCAGCATTGCGCTATTCTTCCTTTCGTTATTTTTTCTATCGCGTATTTTTTGTAATAAACGGCAAAATAAATGAAAGAATTTTCTCTCAAGGCTAACCCGGAAGATCTCGGTAAGCGGCTGGATATTTTTCTTCAGGAGTTCTGCCGCAGGGGCAATCTGGGTATTTCACGCACTGCTATCCAGGAGATGCTGAAGCGCGGGGAGATTATGCTTAACGGCAGCGCAACGCCCAAGGCGCATTGCAGGATAAGGCCCGGGGACTGTATAGTTTTCAGTGAGCCTCGGAGAAAAGAGCGGGTAATCTCAGCGGAAAACATACCTCTGGATGTCATCTATGAAGACGAAGACCTGGCGGTGATAAATAAATCCGCCGGGGTTGTCGTTCATCCTGCCCCCGGCAATTACGAACATACTCTTGTAAATGCGCTGCTGTGCCGTTTTAAAAAATTATCGGATATCAATCCGCAGCGGCCGGGGATCGTCCATAGGCTTGATAAGGATACCTCCGGACTATTAGTAATCGCCAAAAATAACGCTGCTCACCTTGATTTATCGAAACAATTTTCTTTGCACAGCATAAAGCGTAAATATATCGCTCTGGTAAAAGGCAAGGTAGAGTTTGATCAGGACGTAATAGAGGTACCCATAGGCAGGCATCCTTTTAAGAGAAAGAATATGGCTGCCGGGTTAGGCAAAAACACAAAGTTTGCCCGCACCCGCTACCGGACACTAAAAAGAGGTAAAGGGATGAGCCTGCTTGAAGTCGAGCCTTATACCGGCAGGACGCATCAAATCAGGGTGCACCTGGCATTTTTAGGCCATCCCGTAATGGGCGATGTAAAATACGGTAAGAATAATTCTTTTCAGCGGCTTGCCCTGCATGCTAAATATCTGGGATTTGTGCATCCTGGTTCCGGAAAATTCATCGAATTTTCTTCTAAAATCCCGCCTGAATTAAGTGAGGCCATCCGCCAATAATTATGGGGGATATGGCTGAACTTACCCCGCACCCAGAAACATTCCGTGAGTATGTTACTACTGGGTGCGGGGTTAATTCGCAGACGGCGCTACGCGCCTATGGTTTACGTCGCTGTAAACAGCTCCCTAAACCATCTGCTCATTAAAATATAGCTTGATTTTTCAGGCGAATTCATATAAGATAAATAAAATTAGGGTCAAAAACTAAAAGGAGGAAGAGGATGCCTGAGAAGATAAAATCGCCGATTTTAATACTGATAGTCTTAATTGTCGTTTCTTTATCTGCCGCCGGCGGTGTATTCTTCTTCCTGCAGAAAGAAAAAGCGAAAAATGTCGCCCTGCAGGAGGAACTGGATGATGTATTGACCAGGTTGCGTGTCACCGAAAATAAACTTGATGCCTCTGCTAAGAGCGTTAGTGACCTTACTGTTAAACTTGACCAGGCGCAAGGCCAGGTCAGCGCCCTGACATCCGAATTAGAAAAGGAGAGGGCGGATAAGAATGAGGCTCTAGCTAGAGCAGAGCAGATGCGCATGGCTTTAGAGGAACAAAAAAGCCTGAGGGTGAACCTCGAGCAGAAGTTGACTGAAGCCAAAAAGGAGTCTGAGAAACTGCAATCTCAGGTAAAGGGCCTGCAGGATGAAAAGAGCGGCCTTGAGGCGAAGATTAAAGCTTCCGAGACCGCAGGCCAGGGAGTAGAACTGGGAAAGATCGTTGTCAGCCCGGAAACTGAAACAGCAAAGCCCTCCGTAGCTGCAGTTAAGCCTAAGAAAGCGGCCCAGGGAAAAGTCGAAACGCCGAAGCCTGCCGCAGCGCTTGAAGGCAAAATATTAGTAGTGAATAAAGATTATAATTTTGTTGTGCTGGGTTTAGGGACAAAAGAAGGCGTTAACGTCGGAGATTTATTCTCGGTTTATCATAAGAATAAATATATAGGAGACGTTAGCGTAGAGAAGGTGCATGAGTCTATGTCCGCAGCGGGATTCCAGTCGCCGGACATGAACACCAAGGTAACCGAAGGCGATAAAGTCGTACGCAAGAGCCAATGAGTCATTATTCCGTCAGGCGGGTAATCCGCCTGAGAGGAACATTAAATCTTGCGGGAGATAAGTCTATATCCCACCGCGCTGTAATCTTAAGCGCACTAAGCCAGGGTAAAACCAAGATCGTTAATTTCCCTCTCAATCAGGATTGCCTTTTTACTGTCGGTGCTTTCAGGAAACTGGGCCTGAGGATCGATAAAACCTTATCAGGCCGGCAGATGCCGGCGGCAACATTGAAGGTATATGGAAAAGGGTTGTTGGGTTTTAAAAGACCGGACAGCCCTATTTTTATAGGTGATTCCGGGACCACCTGCCGGCTTATGCTGGGGGTTTTATCAGGCCAGCCTTTCGTTGCCACGCTTAAGGGCGGTAAATCCCTTTCGCGCAGGCCGATGCGCCGCGTTGCCCAGCCATTGAGGTTAATGGGCGCGGTGATAAACGCAAGACACAAGAGATGCTGCGCAAGTGGCGAAGAATATCTGCCGATTACGGTTAAGGGCGGCCTCCTGGAAGGGATAACTTACAAGCTTCCTGTTGCCTCAGCGCAGGTAAAATCAGCTCTTCTTTTGGCCGGTCTCTTTGCTAAAGGTAGCACAAAGGTTATCGAACCGGTTAAGACGCGCGACCATACTGAAAGGGCCTTAAAGATATTTAAAGCAGGAATAAAAGTAGATAAACAATCTATAGTTATAGAAGGAGGGCGGCAGTTAAGAGGGCCTAAACAGATATATATCCCTGCAGATATTTCTTCTGCGGCTTTTTTTATTGTCGCTGCTTTGATTTGTCCGGGCTCTAGGATAGTAATCAGGAATCTGAGCCTTAACCCCACGCGTTCCGGCTTACTGAAGGTGCTTAAGAGGATGGGCGCTAATATTTCAATTACGGCAAGTAAGGCGCAGGGCTGGAGCTACGAGCCAATGGGGGATTTAATCGTACGCAGCAGTAGTTTAAAGGCAACCAGGGTAAGGAGAGAAGAGGTTCCTTCCCTGATAGATGAACTCCCGATTTTGATGGTTGCTGCCTGTTTTGCCCGGGGCAGGACACTGTTTGAGGGGATTGAAGAGTTGCGGGTAAAGGAGACTGACCGGATAAGTTCTATGTCAGATAATCTGCGCAAGATGGGGGCCAAGATAAAGGTAATTGCAAGAAGAAAGAGAGAAAATATCATTATAAAAGGCGCAAAAGTGCTTACGGCAGCTGAAGTAAAGAGTTTCGGCGACCATCGCACTGCTATGAGTGTGATTGTCGCTGGGCTGGCAGCAGAAGGCAGGACCAGAATCGATGATATAGGGTGCATAGACAAATCCTTCCCCGGCTTTACTGCTACCTTGAATAAATTATTGAAGTTTAAAGGTTTTTCTGGCTGATACTTGCGGTTTGGGCTATGTAATCCTGCCGTTTTTTAGGTAAGTTTTTATTTGACATAGGCTTTAAACTCTGTTAGAATCCTCCCATTACCCCTTAAAAGATATAATCCCCACAATAATGGAGCAAAAAATGGCAAAATTTAAAGAAGCCGCAAAGAGGATTTTTAATTATATCCTTGGACTCTTCTCCAATGATATGGGTATTGACTTAGGTACAGCCACTACATTGGTTTATGTTAAAGGGGAAGGAGTCGTGCTTTGCGAGCCTTCTGTGGTTGCCATCGAACGCGGTACATCTCACGTCCTGGCAGTAGGGGAAGAGGCTAAAAGGATGCTCGGACGCACTCCGGGGAATATTATTGCCATCAGGCCGATGAAAGACGGCGTGATCGCGGACTTTGAGATCACCGAAGCGATGTTAAGATATTTCATTAAAAAAGTCCACCATCGCAAGGTACTGGTCAGGCCAAGAATAGTCATCGCTATACCGTCAGGGATCACCGAAGTTGAGAAGAGGGCGGTGAAAGATTCCGCCGAGAGAGCGGGCGCGAGGGATGTTTTTCTTATCGAAGAACCGGTTGCGGCTGCGATCGGCGTGGGGCTTCCTATACAGGAACCAATCGGGAATATGATCATTGATATAGGCGGGGGGACTACGGAAATCGCGGTGATTTCCCTTGCCGGCATAGTGTTCTCTAAATCGATCCGTATCGGCGGCGATGAGATGGACGAAGCGATAATTGAATATCTGAAAAAAACCTATAACCTTATGGTAGGAGAGCGTACTTCCGAAGATATCAAGATGAAGATCGGCTCTGCGTATCCCCTGGAAGAAGAGCTGAGCATGGAGGTAAAGGGCAGGGACCTGGTAGCCGGGCTTCCCAAGATGGTTACTATAACTTCCGAAGAGGTGCGTGATGCGCTGCAGGAGCCCGTGCGTGCGATACTGGAAACAGCAAAAATTTCCCTGGAGAGGACACCTCCTGAATTAGCGGCAGATTTAATAGAGCACGGAATCGTGATGGCCGGGGGAGGTTCCTTGTTGAGGGGGCTGGATAAACTGATTTCTGAGGAGACCGGATTACCGGTACACATTGCAGACGATCCCTTAACCGCCGTTGCGCAGGGTACGGGAAAAGTTTTGGATGAGATAAGATATCTGAAGAAAGTTACGGTTCCTGTTAAGTCGGAGATGCATTCGTAATTCGGTAACTCGTAAACCAGTAACTAGTAACTGGTAATTGGAAAATAAATAATTCGCCATATATTAGGTTTATAATTACGAATAGAACGTCTCGTTTCCTTTTATAAAATTACTAGTTACGAGTTACTAGCTTACTAGTTACTAAGTAATGTGCTTAAGCTTAAAAATAAAAATTTAATCCTGGTAGTTGTTTACGCCTGCATTTTTTTAATCCTTGCCAGTTTAATTCCTCCATTAAGAAAACCGTTTCTAAGCGCCTTGAAGTTTCCGCTGGTGGTCTTCAATGTTTTCCGCAGAGAGACCGGCGGAATCATTTTTTACCACAAAAATATGGCCTTGGTCCAAAGGCTGGGTAAACAAACAGGCCTCCTGCGTTATAGGATCAATTCATTGACCGAAGCCTCGCTGGAAAACGAACGCCTGCGCAAACTACTTTCCCTCAAAGAGAAGGCCCAATTCAAAGTCTTAGCTGCCGGGGTGATCGGCCGCGGCGCTGACAACTGGAATTCTTCTGTAATAATCAATAAAGGCAGCGATTATGGTATTAATAACGGCATGACGGTGATCAACTATCTGGGTTTAGTAGGGAAAGTTGCCATGGCCGGAAACCGGGAAAGCGCGGTTATGCTGCTGGATGACGCGAATTTCGCAGTTTCGGCGATCGTGCAGCGCAGCCGCCAGGAAGGTCTGGTTTCCGGGACAATGGGAAACGCGCTTCTGATGCGTTATCTCCCCAAGGATGCGGATATCCGGGCTTCCGATATCATCGTTACTTCCGGGCTTTCCGGATTTTACCCTAAGGGGCTTTTGATTGGGGAGGTCATTGACGTCGGCGAGGAATTTTCCGGCCTGAGTAAATTCGCGTTGATTAAGCCTGCGGCTGATCTCTCCGCCCTGGAAGAAGTCCTGATAATCGTCAGATAAATCCTTAACAGGTAGAATATCCTGATTATGTATAAGTTGGGCCGCAGATACAGAGACCCGAAATTATTTTTTTTCCTGTTTATAACCGTTTCGGTACTGCTACAGGCAACCTCCCTGAATTACCTGCGCCTGTTCTCGGTTAAGCCGCAGCTGCCGATAATCGGCGTAGTTCTATCATCCCTTTATCTGCCAGCAGGATGGGCTTTATCACTGGCATTATTTGCCGGGATATTAAAAGATATTTTTTCTATTCAGTACTGGGGAGTCAACACTTTTCTTTGTCCTGCCCTGAGCTTTACAATAATTTCCCTAAGCCGGAAGATCTCTCTGGACGATTTATCCGTGCGGGCCTGCCTGATCTGTCTGTCTCTGATTACCGTTAATATTGCCGCCAGGATTATCTTTATCATTTTGGGGCAACAGACGGTTTCTGCCGGGGCATTTCTTAGGATTACTTTCCTTGAGTCCCTGTATTCGTCGGTCATTTTCCTTCCCCTATTTAAACTGATTAAACCGGTAATTGAAGGATAGATTATGGGCATAAGACTGCGTACCGTGCAATTCGGATTGATTGCAGTTTTCCTAATCCTGGCAGGCAATCTCTTTCGGATTGAGGTTGTCTTAGGTAAAAAATTTAAGGGGCTAAGCGCAAGTAATTGCATAAGATTGCTGCCTCAGCAGGGCAGCCGCGGAAATATATCAGACTGCCGGGGGGAACTAATCGTAGGCAGCCAGCTTTATTACGATGCGGCTATACTTGCGGATTCAAAGGGCTTTACCGAGAAATCATGGGAGGAGGTATCGGGTATATTAAATATCCCCAAGGATGAGCTGAAAAAAAATTACCGGCGCAATTTTTATGCCAACTTTGCCCCGGTTGTAATAGCAAAGGATATCGGTGTAAAACATGCTATCGCTCTGGAACAAAGAAAAGATCTTCTGCCGGGGTTGTTGATCCAGCCGCGCCCGGACAGGAAATATATTTATTCGTCGCTGGCAAGCCACCTGATCGGATATTTGAATGAAATAGACCGCTGGCGCCTTATGGGCCTGGAAGATTATGGGTATAAAACCCGCGATATTGTGGGATTCGGAGGCATAGAAGAGAAGTATGATTATTATTTACGCCAGGAAGAGGGCGGCCTCTCCATAGAGGTTGACCATCGCGGCAGGTTAGTCAGGGCGCTTGGGTTCAGGCAGCCGGTAAACGGCAAGGATATAGGGCTGACCATAGACTTGAGGATTCAGAAGATTGCCGAAGCGGCCCTCAGCGGCAGGACCGGTTGTGTGATTGTTATGGACCCGAATAGCGGCGAAGTCAAAGCAATGGCAAGTTACCCGGACTTTAACCCTGCTGTTTTTCTGGACGGGTCTTCTCTTGAAATCAGGCGCCTTTTCTCTGAACCGAGGGCGCCGTTGATTAACCGCGCTATCAGCGCTTCCTATCCGGCCGGGTCAATATTTAAGGTAGTGGTTGCCGCTTCTGCTCTGGAGACCGGAAAAATAACCGCGCATACGACTTTCGTCTGTTCCGGAAGCCTGCGTGTCGGCAGCAAGCAATTCGCCTGCTGGCATATACACGGCGCCCAAGACCTCATAAAGGCCATCGCTCATTCCTGCAACGTATATTTTTACAACACCGGTTTGCTTACCGGAGCACAAGCCATTCATGATTATGCTTTAAAGTTCGGGTTGGCAAGGCCGACGAATATTGATCTGCCGCAGGAAGAAAATGGTTTTATACCTGATCCTTTATGGAAGAAGGTATACCGCTTAAGAAGCTGGTATGACGGCGATACGGCTAATCTTTCAATCGGGCAGGGGGAGGTTATGGTAACTCCGATTCAATTGGCCAGGATGATGGCAGTTGTGGCTAATAACGGATATCTGGTGACTCCTTATGTAGTCAAGTCGATAAACAACCGGGACCTCTCCGTTTATCAGCGCAGGGCGGTAAAGGTTAACTTTAAAAAAGGGTCTTTGAATTACATCAGGACCGGCTTACGGGAAGTTGTATCTTTAGTGGATGGTACAGCCAATAACTTATCGGGTGTCGGCACGCAAGTGGCAGGTAAGACCGGGACCGCTCAGGCTCCTCCCGGATTAGCGCACGGATGGTTCGCCGGTTTTTTTCCTTTTAATAAACCGGAGTATGTAATCTGTGTCTTTCTGGAGAGGGGCGGGGCAGGGTATTACGCCAGCACGATGGCGAAAAAAATAATCGAGGAGATGAAAGCGGAGGGACTGGTGTGATGAATTCTCGCCCAAAGGTGCTGCTTATCGCTTTAATGATTGCTTTTATCGGCATAATTTCGATATACAGCAGTACTTACCAGAAAGAAGGGGGGCAATGGTCTTCTCAGATTATCTGGCTTGCTATAGCAATAATGCTTTTTTCCCTATTCTCAAATTTCAATTACCGCCGCCTCTGGGATGCTACCTACATTATTTACGCCTGCGTTTTACTGCTTTTATTTTTAGTCTTTGTTTTGGGGATCGTCAGGATGGGGGCGCAGCGCTGGCTTAAGGTTATTTGGTTTAACCTGCAGCCTTCTGAGCTCGCTAAATTGGCGGTAGTGATATACCTAGCTAGGTATTTCAGTAAAAAGTCAGCGGATGATATTTCTTTATTATCGCGCAGGTTCGGGATTATCCGGGGGTTGCTGGTGCCGTTGATTTTTATCGGTATCCCGATGGTCTTAATCGTCCGGCAGCCGGATTTAGGCAGCGGCCTAATGATGCTCCTCATCTTTATGAGCATGCTCTATTTGACCCACGTCAAACCGAAATACCTGATTGTGCTCTTAGCGGTAGTTATTTTTACAGCACCGGTTATCTGGTATATCTTAAGGGATTATCAGAAGGAGAGGCTGATGGTATTCCTTAATCCTAATATTGACCCTTTGGGGGCGGGTTATACTTTAATCCAGTCTAAAATCGCCATAGGTTCCGGAGGCTTCTTCGGGAAAGGCTGGTTAGGGGGCACGCAAAGCCAGCTGCATTTTCTCCCCGAATCGCATACCGATTTCATCTTCGCTACTTTTGCCGAAGAGTGGGGATTTCTAGGCAGCGCGGTACTTTTATTACTCTACTTTCTCCTGGCCAGAGAGGGTTTCCAGATCGCCTCAAGGACTAACGACCATTTCGGCAGGTTGCTTGCTTACGGCATATCGTTAATGTTTGCCATACAGGCCTCCATAAATATAGCCATGACTATGGGGCTTATGCCTATAGTGGGCCTGCCTTTGCCTTTGATGAGTTACGGCGGATCGTCTCTGGCGGTTACTTTTATCGCATTGGGGATTCTGGTGAATATTGATAAGAGAAGAGCGGTGTTTTGATGGAAGATATTCTACTCCAAGTCAAAAAGCCGGCACGCTATATCGGCGAAGAATGGAATGTTTCCCGTAAAGACTTTGACCGGGCGCAGGTTAAGTTTGCGCTCTGTTTTCCGGAATTGTACGAAGTAGCGATGAGCAATATCGGTCTGCGCATACTTTACGGAGTGCTCAATAATGCGGAGGATATAGTCTGCGAGCGGGTATTTTCATACGATAGCGATGCTCAGGAGCTGATCCGCCGGGGCAAGATGCGGGTATCTTCTTTAGAAAGTAAAAGGCCGCTTTCCGATTTTGATATAATCGGTTTTTCGCTTCCCTACGAACTTTGTTATACGAATATTCTGGATATGCTTGAACTGTCCGGAATACCGCTGCGTTCCGCTCTCAGAGACGAAAGTTTTCCCCTGGTAATTGGAGGAGGTTCCTGTGCGGCTAATCCCGAACCGATGCATGATTTTTTTGACCTTTTTGTCATAGGAGAGGCGGAAGAGGCGGTATTGGAGATAGTTGAAATTTACCGCAGGAATAAATCCGGATTAAAATCGAAGACAACCGGCAAGCAGAATTTACTACTGGAGCTGTCGCGCATAGAAGGTGTCTATGTGCCTTCTCTTTACCGGGTAAGATATAGCGATGAAGGAATAATCGAGCGTTTCGACCCCCCGGAGCCGGATCTACCGCTTAAGGTAAAAAAACGTTACGTGAAGGACCTGGATAATGCTTACTTCCCCAAGAGGTGGATTGTCCCTTATATACAGATCATACACGACCGCATTGCCCTTGAAATCATGCGCGGCTGCCCTAACCAATGCAGATTCTGCCAGGCGCGGAATCAATATTTCCCTTTCCGCTTCAAAAGCCCCGAGAGGATAATCGAAGACGCAAGAGAAGCTTATGCCTCAAGCGGATATGAGGAGATATCTCTCTGCGGATTATCCGTGAGCGATTACCCGCGCCTCGAAGAACTCTCCGTAAAATTGCATGAGATTTTTAGAGGCAGCGCAGTCAGTTTTTCTCTTCCTTCGGTTAAACCTAAAAGAGAGCTGAAGAAAGTACCTTCTCTAATCGCAAGCGTCAGGAAAACCGGGCTGACCTTTGCTCCCGAGGCGGCTTCTCCAAGATTGCGGAATGTCCTGGGCAAGGATTTCGACCAAGTATACTTCTTTGAGATACTCAAAGAATCTTTTTCCGCCGGATATCAGCATGTTAAACTTTATTTTATGACCGGCCTGCCGCTGGAGGCTCAAGAGGACTTGGATGCAATAATAGATTTTGCAAACGAAGTTTCCTATTCGCGTAAAAAGATTGATAAGCCACCCGCCACAGTCAGCGTCAGCATAAATACGCTTATCCCCAAACCTCATACTCCTCTGCAGTGGGCGGGGATGAGCGGCCTTGATGAGATAGAATCCGCGCAGGCATACCTTAAATCTAAAGCAAAGAATAAAAGGTTGAAAGTAAGCTTTCATAATGCGCGGATGAGTATTATAGAGGCAATATTGGCGCGCGGCGACAGGAGATTAAGCAAAGTAATATTAAAGGCGCATGAAAAAGGGGCCTGTTTTGATTCCTGGGAAGAACATTTTAATTTTAATGCCTGGATTGAGGCCTTTTCCGAGTGCGGATTAGATTACCGCTTTTACCTCAGAGAAAGGCGCACCGATGAAATCCTGCCGTGGGATCTCATCGACTTCGGAGTCAGCAAAGGCCATCTCGTCGCAGAATATAACAAATCTATTGCAACTCAATAAGATAAGATATATAATTTTTACAAGGCGTATTAAAAAAATGAAGGGGTGCTTAGATGAAAAAGAATAATATTTCCCTTGCTTCAAAAAGCTTAAAATATAAATTAAAAATTTCATTCTACCTGATGTCTGTCTTGCCACTGCTGGTCTGTATCTACCTGGTTTCAAATTATATTTTGCCTACCATCGGATTTAAGCATGACATCGTCGTTTCGATAGCCGTGAGTATTTTTATAGCCATAATCGGATTTCTTGTAATCAAGGGAGTATTCGACCGCATCGTCTCTGTCAGTTCGGTAGCAAAACTAATCGCTGTAGGGGATATTATGCACAGCGTCAGCGCCGAAGAAAATGACGAGGTGGGGGAATTAGGCGAGGCGCTTAATCTGCTTACTCAGCGTATCCGCAGCAACATGGATGAACTTAAGGGCTATAGCGAGAAGACTACCGAGATAAATCTGGAAATACAGAAACGCGTGCTTGTGCTTTCCAGCCTGCTCCAGGTAAGCTCTTTGATTTCCCAGGGAGCCAAGCTGGAGGATATTCTGAAGCTTACGGTTGAAAAATCAAGGCTTCTGGCAAATTCCGATGCAGCGTATCTTTTATACAGAGAACCGGGAAAGGAAGATTTACAGGTAAAAGCAGCCGACGGAGTGGAGCTGAACCATCTTGTAAAAATAAACATAGGCCCCGGGGAACCACTTTTCGGAAAAATAACCAAATCAAACAGCCCGTTTATACTGGATAAGGAGAATAGGGCTACAGAAGACGTTGCTGTCCTTTTCTATGAGAAGTTTCGCTTAAAGAATACCCTGGCAATCCCCATTTTTCTGCGCGGAAGGATAGCTGCGATGCTGGGGATAGGCAATACAAAAGATCCGTTTGTCTACCACAAGGAAGAAGTGGAATTGCTGGATATCTTCGCCAAACAGATCGCAATAGCCATAGAGAACGATATACTCCTGCATAAAGTTGAAAAGTTGGAGATAAAAGACGCGCTCACTGGGCTTTATAACGATGCTTTTATCCGTAACCGACTGCAGGAGGAAATTAAACGCGCTATCGCATACCAGAGGCCGTGCGCTTTTATCCTGCTGAATGTCGATAATTTCCAGGAATATCATCATAATTTCGGCTCGCTGCAGGCGGAATCCACGCTTAAGAGGATAGCCGGGCTGATCCGCGGTTCGGTAACCGAAATCGATAGGGTAGGTAGGGTCGGAGATAATGATTTTGCGGTTATCCTTCCGGAGAGGAATAAGCGCCAGGCTCAGGAGATAGCCGAAGGGATCCGTAAAAAAATAGAATTTACTTTTAGCGAAGAGCAGGACACCCGCAAGAAGCTTACTATCAGCGGAGGGGTCAGCGAAAATCCGCTGGACGGCATAGAAGCCCAGGAGTTATTGTCTAAAGCCGAATATCTGGTGAAAGTAGCCAAAGAGAAGGGGGCAAACCGTATTATCAGTGTTGCTTAAGGGATGACGATGCCGATAAAGAAAATTATTAATAAGCAGCTTGGAGAATTGCTGATTGAACGCGGCGTAATCAAGAGTGTTCAGCTGCAGAAGGCATTAGATGCCCAGAAGGAACGCGGCGGTTTGATCGGAGAGCTCCTGGTTGAAATGGGTTTTGCAAGCGAGGAGGATATCGCCCAGGCATTGACCGCGCAGTACGGATTTCCTTATCTGCCCTTGGCTAATTACGAAATTAATCCCGACGTATTAAGCATTATCCCGGGCAGGGTTGCCAGGCAGTATATGCTTCTTCCGATAGATAAGATCGGCAATAATATTACCCTGGCGATGTCTAATCCGCTGAATATCCAGGCGATTGAAGATGTAGAGATGCTTTCCGGCTGCAGCGTGCAGACTTTTGTGTCGACTTCGTCTGATATTAAGAAGGCGATAACTAGGTATTATAGTAAAGAGAAAGAATAATGCTTTCACTTAAAGAGCGCCTCACGGAAATCCTGATTAAAAATAAGCTCTTAAGCGAAGAACAGCTTAAGCAGGCGCTTGAGGTTCAAAAAGAGAAAGGTGGCAGGTTAAGCGATATAATCGTAAGTTTAAAATTTGTTAAAGAAAACGAACTGATTTCTGCTTTGAGCCAGGGGTTAGGTTTCCCCCTGATAGACCTGAGAAGGTTTAAAATTGATTATGATGTGGCCAAGATTATCCCTCCGGAGATTTCCCGCCGTTACCAGATAATTCCGGTATCGAAGATGTCGGATAGCCTGACTCTGGCAATGGCTGATCCGCTGAATATATTTGCTATAGATCACGTCAAAGCCCTTACCGGTTACAAAATAAACCCTATTATCGCAAAAGCCGAGGACATACTACAGACAATAGATCTTTCTTACCCGGATGCAACCAGCGGCGTAATAGACGGGTTAGTCAAAGAGATATCCGCTTCTTCGCTTGAGTTTATCAAAGAAGAAAAAGAGGCGGCCCCCAGCAGCCAGGAATTAAGCCGGATAAGCAGGGAAGCTCCGGTGATCAAAGTGGCAAATATGATACTGGAATCTTCCGTAAGAAAAAAGGCTTCCGATATTCTGATTGAACCAACAAGCCAGAAATTAAGGATTAGATTCCGGATTGACGGAGTCCTTCAGGAGGAGAATTCGCTTGCGCGCAATATGCACGCCCCCGTGGTCTCCAGGATAAAAGTTATCTCTGACCTGGATATCGCCGAGCACCGCCTGCCCCAGGACGGCCGTTTCAAGGCGCGCATAAGCGGTAAAGAGATTGATTTCCGCGTTTCGGTACTGCCTTCCAGTTTCGGCGAGAAAGTAGCGCTGCGTATTCTCGATAAAACCCAGGCAACGCTGGATATCGATAAACTGGGTTTTAGCGCAGAAAATGTCGCCCAGATTAAGAAATCATCCGTCCTGCCTCACGGGATGATGCTTGTCTGCGGACCTACCGGAAGCGGCAAGACCACGACGCTTTATTCCATACTTAAATTTGTCGATTCCCCGGAAAAGAATATCGTTACCGTCGAGGACCCCGTGGAGTATCAGTTAGAGGGGATAAATCAGGTTACCGCAAGGCCCGATATCGGACTGACTTTCGCCGGTGCGCTGCGCTCGATCTTGAGGCAGGACCCGAATGTAATTATGGTAGGGGAGATCCGGGACTACGAAACTGTAGATATCGCGATTAAAAGCGCTTTAACCGGGCATCTGGTTTTATCTACTCTGCATACAACTACCGCAAGCGGGGCGATCGTGCGCTTGATTAATATGGGTGTTGAACCTTACTTGCTTAATTCTTCTCTTATCTGCGTAGTTGCCCAACGGTTAGTCCGTAAAATATGCGATTATTGCAAAGAACCGCAGGAACTCAAGAAAGAAGTGCTTGATAGTTTGAAGCTTAAGCTGGGCGGCAGTAAGCCAGTTTTTTTAAAAGGCAAAGGTTGTTCTAATTGTTTCAACTTAGGCTACAGCGGCAGGATAGGTATAGGGGAAATATTAATCTTGACTCCGGCAATCAGGGAGTTGATATTGCAAAGGGCGCAGGAAGTCTTAATCAAACAGCAGGCGCGTAAGGAAGGGATGAGGACGCTCAGGGAAGAAGGGCTTCTGGCGGTTTCAAAAGGATTAACCACGCTGGAAGAGGTACTGAGAGTCACGGCGCCGGATGAGTAAATCAGTAACTAGTAAATTAGTAACTCGTAACTAGTAATTGAGCCTAAATCTTTTGTTTTAAATTACGAGTTGCTAGTTGCAAGTTTACGAGTTAAGGGACATTAAAATGCAGGCACTCAAAGACAGCATCATAGAAATCCTAATGAAGAGCAAGAAAGCAGACGTAGGCCAACTCAATAACGCTCTTGAACAGCAAAAACAAAGGCAAGTCCCTTTAAGAAAAATCCTTTTAGAAAAAGGGCTGGTTTCCGAGGAGGAGCTGCTTTCTTTGATTTCCAAACAGCTTTATATTCCTACTTTGCATCTGACTAAATATAAGTTTGATCCTGAGGTAACAAAATTAATCCCCGAACGGGTAGCTAAGTTATATAGCGTGATTCCCCTTTCGCGGATGGGTAATACGCTTACCGTTGCCATAGCCGACCCGTTGAATATCTTCGCCCTGGATGACTTAAAGACTTTAACTGGTTTGAATATCGATACGGTGTTAAGCCCGGAAAACGAGATATCCAGGGCAATTGAGACGCAGTTCCATTTAGACGCCAAAAATATTCAGGAGATAATCAGCGATGATGAGCACGCTATTCATCCGTCGCAGCAAGGCGCGACTGAGCTACTGAAATCCGAAGAAATAGAGTTAGGCAGCGCATTAAAGCAAAGCGAAGAAGCGCCGATTGTCAAATTAGTCAATCTCTTCCTTGCACAGGCTTTAAAAAGGAGGGCCTCCGATATCCACATCGAACCGGAAATAGATTGCCTGCGTATCCGTTACCGTATTGACGGGGCCCTGCATGAAGCTTTCCGTATCCCGAAGCTTAATCAAAATGCCATCATTGCCAGGGTGAAGATAATTTCGGGGCTGGATATTACCGAGAGCCGCCTGCCTCAGGACGGGAGGTTTAAGGTGAGGTTTGAGGGCAGGGAAATAGATTTCCGCGTTTCCGGTCTGCCGACTACCTTCGGGCAGAAGTTTGTTTTAAGGATTCTCGATAAAACTAATCTCTCCATCGGCCTGGATAAGCTGGGATTCTCTGAGCAGCCCAGTGAAATTTTCAAGCAGGCTATCACTAAGCCTTTCGGTATGATCCTGGTTACGGGGCCTACCGGCAGCGGGAAATCGACCACACTCTATTCAATATTAAATCAGCTGAATACCGCCGAAAGGAATATCATTACCATCGAGGACCCGGTAGAGTATCAGATAGAAGGGATAACCCAGATTCAGGTTAAGCCTGAAATCGGCCTTGATTTTGCTTCCGGATTACGTTCCTTGTTAAGGCAAAGCCCGGATGTTATAATGATCGGAGAAATCAGGGATTCTGAAACCGCTGATATCGCGGTGAAGGCGTCCTTAACCGGGCAGCTGGTTTTTTCCACATTGCATACGAATGACGCTGTCTCCAGCATTACCCGGCTTAATGATATGAATATCGAGCCCTTTCTGATTGCATCAAGCCTGGTGATGCTTTGCGCGCAGAGGCTTTGCCGCAAGGTTTGCCAGAAGTGCCGCAAACCGATAGAAATTAAGGAAGAATTTTTAAAAAGTATCGGGTTTACGCAAAAGGCGAAATTCTATACTTCAGGGGGATGTAGATACTGCAATAATACTGGGTTTTTCGGAAGGATAGCTATACTTGAAGCGGTGATGATTGACGACGCAATAAGAGAGATGGTCATCCAGAAGAAATCGATAGATGAAATCAAAAAGCATGCCCAGGAACATGGCATGCGTACTTTAAGAGACGATGCTTTTTTGAAGGTAGCGCAGGAGTTGACTACGCTTGAAGAAGCGCTGAGGATAACTACGGAGGAGTAATTATGGCTGTGGGCAGCAGGATACTGTTTATCTGCGACGACGAGAGGGTCACCGATTATTTTCGGGAAAAATTAATAATTGACGGCGGTTATTCCGTTACGTTTGTTTCCTCGGGGCGGGAGGGAATAAATTCGCTGAGGCAGAACAGCGTAGACCTGGTGATCGTAAGGGTGAATCTTAAAGACTATGACGCCCTGGAACTGATACGGGATTTAAAGAAATCCGATCCCGATTGTATCATCATAGCGCTGGCCGAGGACAGCGACGAAACTAAATTAAACGGGATGCTCAGGCTGGGGGTCTATGATATATTAACCAAACCGTTCAGCCTGGAGAAGTTAATCTTTCTGGTGAGAAAAGGCGCCGACCTGCACGCTTTGACTATTGCTAACCGTAAGCTCACGCAGAGCTTAGGCGAACAGAATGTTTCTTTGCAAAAGCAGAATCTGCTTTTGGCTAAAAGGATAGAAGAATCTACCAAAAACTTAAGCCGGCTTTACGAAGATCTGCGCACTACTTACATGCGTACGATTAAAGTCCTTGCCCAGGCTATAGATGCCCGCGATCATTATACCCACAGCCACTCTGAAAATGTAGCCAAGTATGCCGTGGCGATCGCAGAGGAGATGGGGCTTTCGGTTAAAGAGGTAGAGGCGATTCGGGAAGCGTGCGAATTACATGATTTAGGCAAGATCGGGATTGTTGATAATATCCTCAGTAAGCCCTCCAGTCTGACCAAGGAAGAATTTGAGCAGATTAAGCGCCATCCGACTATTGGCGCCCAGATACTTGAGCCGCTGACTTTTTTAAGCGATGTAATAGAAATGGTCAGACAGCACCATGAGCATTTCGACGGTTCAGGTTATCCGGACGGAAGAAAGGGAGAGGATATTTTAATCGGGGCGAGGATTATCCATTTAGCCGATGCCTTTGAGGCGATGACTTCGCCCAGGGCTTACCGTAAGATCCCTTTGACTAAAGAAGAGGCCACAGCCGAGATTAAGAAGAATAAAGGCACGCAATTCGACCCCAAGGTCGTAGATGCTTTCTTTAAAGTAATCAATAAGGTTAGCATCTGAGAAATCGATGTTGAGAAACGGAGGAAAAGCGTGAACTCATTTCGCTATACCGCCAAAGATAAAAATGGGCATACGGCAATCGGGTCCCTCGAGGCGGCTACGGAAACTGAAGCAGCGGAGATACTGCACAGGAAAGACCTTGTTATTGTCTCAATCCAGCCTGAGAGGGGCTCAAAGGGCAGTGCTAGGCGCGACCAGAAGATCAAGCTGGACGAACTGGTAGTATTTTCCCGCCAGCTTGCTACTATGATCGATGCCGGGATACCTTTAGTCCAGGCCATGGGCATCTTAGGAGAACAGGTTGAAGACAAGAGTTTCCGGATGGTCCTGGTAACCGTCCGCCAGGACATTGAGGCAGGATCAAGTTTTTGCGATGCCTTAAGTAAACACCCCAAGGCATTTTCCGAATTGTTTATTAATATGGCCAGGGCCGGCGAAGCCTCAGGGATGCTTGATGAAGTTCTGGACAGACTGGCGACTTATCTTGAAAAAACAGCAGCCTTAAACAGGAAAATCGCCTCAAGCCTGGTCTATCCGGCCGTAGTAATAGTTATGGCTATCCTGATTACCGCAGTCCTCCTGCTTAAAGTAGTGCCTACTTTTAAAGGGATCTTTGAGATGTTGGGCGGCCAGCTTCCGCTACCTACGCTTATTCTTATCGGCATCAGCGACCTGCTGCGAAAATATATCTTATTTGTGATAGGGTTATTATTCGTATTCAGCTTTCTTTTTCGTAAATATATAAGTACGGAGAAGGGGCGCTATAATTTTGATAAATTTAAGTTAAAAGTTCCGGTTGTAGGACAGTTATTCCGTAAAGTCGCATTAGCAAAGTTCTCTCGTACTTTCGCTACGCTGATAAAAAGCGGCGTAGCTATTTTAAATATCCTGGATATCGTGGCGAAAACATCCGGTAATAAGGTAGTTGAATTGGCGGTAAACGACTGCCGTACCTCTGTGCGGAACGGAGAGTCAATAGCGCACCCGTTGCTGAAGAGCGAGGTTTTTCCTCCGATGGTTTGCAGGATGATCGGTATAGGCGAGCAGACCGGGCAGATGGAGAAGATGCTTTCTAAAATCGCTGATTTCTACGATGAGCAGGTGGATGCTGCCGTAGCCGCCTTAACCAGCCTGATTGAGCCGCTGGTAATCGCGTTTTTAGGGGTGATTATAGGGGGTATAGTCATCTCGCTTTTCCTGCCTATATTTAAGATTACGGAATTGATCGCACATTAGGTAACTTGTTTGTTTCTAGGCAGTTTTAATTTTGAAAAAAATACTTGACAAGAATATAATATCTGTTATACTTCCATTCACCCTGCGAAGGGGAATATGAGTAAAAATATAAGCGGCATTGACAAATTCGGATAGATTATTGCCGACGGGAATGGCGTCGAAAGTAGATTTCTAAGACGCCCCGATCCTATCGGGGCGTCTTTTTATTTGCCCGAATCTTAAGTCAGGCAAATAACCCGCCAAGCTTTATGGCGGGTAATCAATCCGCTCTTTGATATTTAGATAGCCAAGCGAACAAAGTCAACAAAACAATAATTAGAGCCATTATCCAAATTTTCCTAGATTTCGGAGAGTTTGATCCTGGCTCAGAGTGAACGCTGGCGGCGTAGATTAGGCATGCAAGTCGAGCGATACTTTGGGTGGAGAGGTGGAAGCCGTAAGGCAACTGCCAATTCGCCCTTGGATATAGCGGCAGACTGGCGAGGAACACGTGAGTAATCTACCTCTAAATCAGGAATAGCCTCGCGAAAGCGGGGGTAATACCGGATGTGTCCGGTCTTTCATAAGAGAGGCCGGTTAAAGGCGGCCGCAAGGTCGTCGTTTGGAGATGAGCTCGCGTCCTATCAGCTAGTTGGTAGGGTAATGGCCTACCAAGGCTTTTGACGGGTAGCTGGCCTGAGAGGGTGGTCAGCCGCACGGGGACTGAGACACTGC
>CAYNRN010000013.1:0-25943 GCA_964399915.1 uncultured Planctomycetales bacterium | reverse complement strand
AGAAGGAAGCGCTGCCGCAAAACTCCTGCCCTCTCTGGCAAGGCGGATCAGCCCCAGGCAATTTAAGTATGTCAGGTACTTATGCCCGGACAAAGCTCCGATTCTATTTGTAAAAGGCAATAGCTCCTGATCAACAATACGGCCAAGCTTGACCGGTATACCGAGGGTATTCTCCAGCGTCTCAAGAAAACCTTCTAAAAGTACGGATCTGCCGATAACCGTAAAACTGTCTATGCGGGAAAGCTCTAGTCTCTTCTCGGTGCTCTCTTTCAATTCCTGGCAGATAGCCCTGGTTTTAGCGCTGATTACCTCTGCTACCAGCCTTTGCTTTATCGGCCGATAGGCCTCTTCTCTCTTTATTAAGATCTCCTTATCTTCCTCTATCTGGCCTGAATCGGTAATTGCTCCGTGAGACCTTTTGACGTCTTCAGCCAGCTGGCGGGTAATCTTGAATTCCTCCTGCAACTTGGCGGTCAAACTGTCCCCTCCCAGTTTCAATATGTCTATACTGGCAAGGGTCCCGTCTTTAAGCACCATTAATTCGCTGATATCGCTTCCGATATCGCAGAGCAGATGAATACCTTTTGTCTGCTGCTGGTTAAATACCACCCTTGCCGCGGCAAGCCCGGAAAGAAATATTTTCTTGATATCAAAACCTGCCTGGTTAATCGTACGGGTAATGCTCTGCAGGCAGGAATCCCTGATGCAAATCAGGTAAAGCTCAACCTCGAGCCTGTGGCTGTATAGGCCCAGGGGGTTAAGGATCTCTCCGGAGGTATCAATACGGTAAAACCTGGGGATCTGATGGATTATTTCTTCGTCAAGGCTTGAGCCGAGGATACGCGCCTGTTCGTTAACTCTTTCCAAGTCCGACTGGGTAATCAATTTATTGCCGCGCTCGGCCAGCGGTATAACGGCGTGGCTTTCTTTTGTGACGATGTCCTGTCCGCAGACGTTAACGTAAACGGATTTAATATTTATCCCGGAAGCTGAGCGTAAATTTTTTAAGACGCGTGTAACCGAATCGATAGCATCTATGGAATCCACAATCCCTCCCATGCGGATACCCTCAGCGGGCATGCTTTCCACAAAAAGCTCGGCGATGCTGTCTTTTCTGATCCGGGCGGCAGCGGCGGATATTTTACTTGAACCTATATCCACGGTACAGATATAATTGCTCATGCCATTATTCCCTCATCTTGATTACCGGGTCTTTATACCTCAAATCGATATACTTTATCTGCGGTAGCTCTTTCTGTGAATTTGCCAATATTGATGCCAGTGTCCCGATCCTTTCCTTAAGTTCGCTTTGGTTAAACTTAACCTGTATCAAGCTGCCTTCAGCCAAATTACCTCCCGTGTTTTCAACGGCTGGGCTTAAGAAAAGAGAAATATCTTTTAAGTCCCTGGCATCTATCCTTTTGATCCTGAATCGCCTGATTACGCGATTAAACCTGCAGAAGTTAATAATTTCTAAAGCAAGCTTAAGTTCTCGCGTATCGTATTTTTTTCCCGGCTTTGGCCCGAAGATCTTTGTCTCAATCCCCGTGATTACGGGCAGATTCGTATCAATCCCCTCCTCCGGCGGGTAGAATAAGACTCCGTAGCGGTCAACGTAAAAATTACGGTAAAGCCTGACTACTGCCGCCGGATAACGCTTGATAAACTGGATATAAAGCCGGTCAGGCAGGATCCTTACCAGCCTGATGCTGCGGTAAGCCGGATAATGCTCTAATATATATCTTGATTCTTTATTTAAGTCAAGGCTAAAGATATTCTCGCCCTTTAAGTAAGAGAAGTCTTTTCCTTCTTCACTGCTGGCAATCACCTCTTTAATCTGGAAATAATCCGAGTCCCTGGCACTGTCGGCTAGAGCCGATAGCAGCAAAAAAACAGCCAGGACAATACCGGCGATGATGAAGAAGGGCTTAAAACTGAACTTAATCTTTTTTCTTGGCATATGCCATCTCAAGTAACTTTTCACAGAGGCCTACAAAATCTATCCCCGCACAGCCGGCTGCCTTAGGCAGGAGGCTGGTCTCGGTCATGCCGGGGATAGTATTCACTTCAAGGATGAAAATCTTATCCTGCGAAAGGATCATATCTACGCGCGAGCAGCCGAAACACCCCAGAGACTTGTGAGCTGAAAGCGCGGCTTGCTTAGCCAGGCGGCCTGTCTCTTCCGGGATTTTAGCCGGGACATCGTAACTGGTTAAACCAGGTTTATATTTTGCTTCGTAATCGAAGAACCTGTGCGCAGGCCTTATTTCTATCACCGGAAGCGCCTTCCCGTCTAAAATACCCACCGTCAATTCGCGTCCCTTGATATATTCTTCGATAAGGATCCTTTCATCGTAATTAAAAGACGCTGAAACCGCGTCCTCAAGGCCCTGCCGGTTATCCACGATATATAGCCCGATACTGGAACCCTGTGCCACGGGCTTGACCACAGCGGGGAGTTTAATCGAAGCAAGCATCGCTTTTTTAAAGCCCTGCTTATCGAATAATTTAGAACCCGGGACTTTTAACCCTTGCGAAGCAAAAATCTCACGCGAAGCGTGCTTATCCATAGCCAGGCTGCTCGCCCTGGTTCCTGATCCCGTATAAGGTATGCCGATAGTATCCAGTATCTTCTGAATTTTACCGTCTTCTCCGAAGCGGCCGTGCAAGGCGATAAACGCACAGTCAATGCCTTGAGATTCGATCAACCGGATATTCTCGCCGATATCCTCGCAAATGATATCAACAGCCACGGCCTGACAGCCTGCCTGAAGCAAATTATCCAATACCGCCCTGCCGGACTTAAGCGAAATCTCTCTTTCCGAAGAAGGCCCGCCCATGAGGACACCGATCTTACCGAATTGCGTCGTGCGTTTTATTCCCATATTTTTATTTCTGGTTCAAGCACTATATTAAATTTTCTTTTTACTTCCTTTTTCGCCAAAGCCATCAATTTCAATACATCCCCGGCCTTAGCCAGCCCAAGATTGATGATAAAGTTAGCGTGTTTGTCAGAAATACGGGCATTTCCTATGCCCTTTCCTTTTAGGCCGCATCGATCGATCAAGAATCCGGCAGGCATTTTGCCTTTTGGATTCTTAAATACGCACCCTGCGGAAGGAAAAGAGAGGTCCTGCGTTTGCTTGCGCTGCCGGAGATATCCGCTGATTTTACGCCTGATCGCTCTTTTATCCCCGGAATGAAATTTCAAAAGCGCGCCTAAAATGATATATTTAGCGATTCCGGAAGAACGGTACCCGAACCCGCATTTTGACTTCCTTATATCCTTTATCCTGCCATTATAATCCATAACCCGCACTTTTTCCACTATATCGGCGATACTCCTTCCCCGGCAGGAGGCATTCATCGCCAGCGCCCCACCGATTGTCCCGGGTATACCGGCTAAGAATTCAGCCCCGGAAAAACCTCTTCTTGCTGCCAGATTCAATAGCCCGGATATCTTCAGGCCTGCCCCTGCTTCAATTCTTTTTTTCCCTGGCCGCGCCCCGGCAAAAGCCGCCTGGCCGATTTTTATTACCGAGCAATCAACGCCTTTATCTTTTGCCAGGATATTACTCCCCGCGCCTAAAATCAAAATCGGCACTTTTTCCTTCCTGGCGAAGGTAAGCGCTGACTTTAATCCCGAGAGGCTGGCGGGTTCAAAAAAATACTTTGCCGGCCCGCCTATACGCAGGGAAGTATGCTTCTTAAGCGGCTCTGCAAGCTTGACTTTTGCTTTTAAGGATTTGCGATATCCCATCGGAAACCTTAGTGATATCCCCCGCTCCTAAAACAAGTATAAGGTCTCCTTCTTTGTACAGGCGCATAATTTCTTTTCCAAGCTCCTGATAGGGAGAAAAATATACTTTTTTTACGGGATCATGCTGCTTGACTTTTTCGTAAATTAATTCCGCGCTGATTCCGGGGATCTCCGCTTCCCCCGCCGGGTAGATATCCGTGATAATCAGGCAATCGGCAATATCAAAGGCCTTGGCAAAGTCATCAAGTAAAAGCTTAGTACGGCTATAGCGGTGCGGCTGGAATACCGCTAAGGTGCGTTTCCCCAGACCTTTAGCCGCAGCCAGCGTAGCTATAATCTCGGTAGGGTGATGGGCGTAATCGTCAATAACCATTGATTTCCCATCGTCAAATTTAACATCCATCCTGCGCTTTGCCCCTTTAAAATTTGCCAGCGCCTTTAAGATCACGGGCGTATCTATGCCCAATTCAAGGCCTAAGGCTACGGCTGCCAGGGAGTTTGATATATTATGCAGGCCGGCCAAAGGAAGGCTGAACCTGCCGATGAACTTGCGTTTATAGTAACAATCGAATTCCCCTGATAATCCTTTTCTGATAATCTCCTTGGCGAAGATATCCGCGTTTTCGTTAAGGCCGAAATAGACAACCTTGCCCCTGTAATCCCTGGAGATATTCCTTAGATTGATGTCGTCATAACAAAGAAAGAGGCAGCCCTCTGAACGGGTTTGATTAATAAAGCTCTTGAAGGCTTTAAGCTCGCTCTCAAAATCCTTGAAATAGTCCAGATGTTCGCGGTCGATATTAGTAATTATAGAAAATTTAGGCCGGTAATAAAGAAATGAACCGTCTGATTCATCGGCCTCGGCTACAAAATAACTGCCTTTCCCCAGACAGGCGTTATTATCAATATTTTTTAATATCCCGCCTATAACGACGGTAGGCATGAAATTGGCTTCCATCAAAATATATGCGGCCAAAGAAGAAGTCGTGGTCTTTCCGTGGCTGCCGGTAACGGTAATCACGTTGCACTCTTTCATCAGGCCCGCCAATGCCTGCGCCCTTCTTGTTATCGGCAGCTTCTTCTTTTCTGCCGCGATAAGTTCGGGGTTATCTTCTTTAATCGCGGTGGAATAGATTACTTCTTCTGCCGAATTGAGGTTTTCCGCGGCATGCCCGATGTAAATCTGCGCGCCGCATTTTTGTAGCTCATCCGTAACCGCGCTTGGCTTTAAGTCTGACCCGCTGACTTTATTACCCTGGCGTAGAAGCAGATGAGCGATACCGCTCATGCCTATGCCGCCGATACCGATTAAATGATAATGTTTATTCATCGCGTAAATATCTCTCCCACCCCGCGCCTAATTCCTGTTTGTTCCTGAACGGATATGCGTAGGCAAGCGCCGAATCCAGGTCCTGTTTATCTCTGAGCCTCTGGCAGAAGAGCAGGAAGTTATCCTTGCCGAACCTCTCCAGCAAAAAATCGACAATGGTAAAAGATTCGGCGTAGAAAAGCTGGATCTGCTCTTTGTCTTTTAGAAGGGACGGATTCATAGAATTAAGTTTATCCAGCGGGAAAAAAGTTTTTTTATCCATCGCCTTTCTGCATAAAGCATAAAGCTGATGCCCCCCTGAATGCTGCTGGTATAACGCCACCCCCTCATCCAGCCATCCGGGTACGGCCCTGTTATCAAAACCAACGAACTCCCTGAATATGATATGCCCCATTTCATGAGGCAGGACGGTGGCGAAGAAATCTTTCTCTCCGGCGTAAGCCCGGATAACCTTCTGGCGCGGCACTACCACGCCTGCCGACCAGGATGGCTGGCCGCAGGCAAGGAGATAAGCACCCGCATTATCATAAATATAGATCTTGGCGCGGTTATCCCAAAGCCAGAAATTATATCTGCGGAAACCCAAAGCTTCGGTTATATCGTTGTAATATCTTTCCGCATCGTTTAATAACTGCCGTATAAACTTATCCCCTGTATTCTGGTAGTAGATTATAAAATGCGTGCTTTTGACCGTCTGCCACTTCCCGGGGTCTGCCGCGAAAGCAGAAACGGATAATCCCAGCATTATCAATGCCGCAATTGCTTTTCTCATGAAAATCCGTTTAATACGCAGGAGGCCAGCCCGCCTGCGGCGTCCGGATAAGACATCCTGCCGTAATTGTTACGTATCCGGCTGATTTTTAACGGGTCATTGATAATACTATCCATTGCTTCCCTCAGGCTGACGGCGCAGCGGCTATCCTCCTCAATTACAATCGCGCAGCCTTTCGCCTCAAGAAAACGGGCATTCTCTGACTGATGCCTGCGCGCAAAAGGATAAGGAAGGAAAATAGCCGGCAGGCCGTAAAAGCAAGCCTCAGCAATCGTGGTTGCGCCGGCGCGGGCAACTAAAATATCGCTTAGGCTGTAAGCATAGGCCATTTCATTTAGAAATGGAAATACCCTTGCTTCCACTGCCATGGCAAGATACTTTTCTTTAATGCGCTCCGCTGACTCGGCCCCTGCCAGATGAATCACCTGCAGGTTATCAGGCCTCCCGGAGGCTGATAAAGCCTCAATAAAATTATGATTAAGACTACGGCTCCCCTGGCTGCCCCCCATTACCAGGAGGGTTGCGTATCCGGGATTAAGCCCGAAGAAACGCGCGGCCTCTTCTTTGCTGAATTTCTTCAACTCCCTGCGTACCGGGTTTCCGGTAAGAACTATTTTGTTTTTCGACCCCGGCAAATAAGCTGAGGTTTCGGCAAAAGTAACCGCAATAGTATCGGCAAATCTGGCTAAAAATTTATTTGCTTCTCCCGGAACAACATTCTGCTCATGTATCAGAGTTTTCGCCCTAAAAAGCCATCCTAAGATAACGGCGGGAACCGAGGCGATGCTGCCAAAACCTACTATACAGGCGGGTTTTTCTTCAAGAATAATGAAAAATGTTTTAAAAACACTCTTTAGGAAATCAAATAAGCGCGCCGGCAGAGACGCCGGATCGTCGCGTTTAAACGCCCGCACAGGCAAATAATCCACCCGGCAAGGCGGAAGTTTTTCCTGACTAAGAAAATTTCTGCGCGGCAGAAGGAGGCCGACTCTTATATCGCGGCGGCTGGCCTTCAAGGCCTCGATAAAAGCGATTGCCGGAAAGATATGACCGCCGCTTGCGCCGCTTGCCACAAGAACACTCACCCCCTCCTTCCTGCCGGCACCCTCTCTATCTGAAGGAAGGGCGGGACTCATGGATAATCACCGGAACGGGCTATATTTATCAAAATACCTACCCCGATCATATCTAAAACAAAGGAAGAACCTCCGTAACTGATAAAAGGAAGAGGCAGGCCTTTTGTCGGCAGCATTCCGCAGGAAACTCCGATATTTATCACTGCCTTGAGAGTAATCAGAAGTATGATTCCCAATGAAAGAAAATACCCGAATTTATCCGAAGCATTCCTGATTACCTTAAGGCCGTGATATATAAAAAGCATGAAAAGAATAACCACCCCCGCAGTACCGATAAACCCAAGTTCCTCGCCGATAATGGAAAATATAAAATCGGTATGCGCCGCAGGGAGATAAAATAACTTCTGCTTAGAATGCCCAAGCCCTACTCCGAATAAGCCGCCCGAACCAAGGGCAAGCTGCGATTGGATAATCTGAAACCCGCTCCCCCGCGGATCAAGCCACGGATTTAGGAAGGCGAGGATCCTTGCCCTGCGGTAAGGCACGCTGAAAACCAGCAGGTAAATGAAGGGCATCGCCGCCAGGAACAGAGATAGGATATATTGTTTTCTGATCCCCGCGACATATAACATAATTAATACTACAGTGGCTAATGCCAGGGTAGTCCCCAGGTCAGGTTGCACTAATATCAATACGCAAACCCCTCCCAATACCAGGATCGGAGGAAGAAACCCCTTAAGAAAAGACTTGGCCTCTTCGCCTTTACGGCTGAGGAAATCCGCGACGTATATTATCACCGCAAGATTTGCCAACTCCGAAGGCTGAAAACTTAAGAACTTAAAGCGGAACCATCTGCGCGCCCCGGCGACCTCCCTGCCGATCCCGGGTATCAATACCAGGACCAATAGGAATAGAGAAACTACGATCAATGGTTTAGACCACTTTCTGAATTTACGGTAATCTATGCCCATCAGCAGGAAGGCGATTACCGCTCCGATAAGCATGAAGCTGAGATGGCGCTTGAGAAAAAAAGCGCTGTCCTTATATTTTTCCCAGGAGTAAATACTGGAAGCGCTGTAAATCATCACGATACCAAGGCAGATCAAAGCAATAGTAACCGTAAAAAGGTTTATCCTGATATTACGCGTCATTTTTCTTACCTATGCAATTTGAGTTGTCAGAGATGAGCCTGCTTACCGCCTCCTTAAATTTCCTTCCCCTGTCCTCGTAATCAACAAACATATCAAAGCTCTTGCACATCGGAGAAAATAATATATGCTCCCCTTTTACGGAAGAAGCGAATGCTTTATTGACCGCATCCTGCATCCCGGAAGCCTCACAAACAGCGGTAACTGCCGATAAGGCGTTTTTAATTTTATCTTTTGATTCCCCGATCAATACCAGCATCTTGACCTTTTCCCTGATCAATCCCTTTATCGGGCCGTAATCATTGCCCTTCTCTCTGCCCCCTGCTATAAGTATTACCGGCGCTGAGATATTCTTAAGCGCCCAGATTGCCGCCTCTACGGTTGTGGCCTTTGAGTCATTAATAAAATCTACTCCTCCCGCCTGGGCAAACTTCTCCATACGGTGTTCTATCCCTTTAAAGTCCTTAAATACAGCTAAGGCAATACTCTTATTGATACCTAAAATAGAGGCTACTGTCGCCGCCGCAGACTGATTAGGATTAAGGCCGGATTCCTGACGGAAATAAACCGGCTTTGCCGTCGAAGATGAAGCTAAATTCCGGATCAACAGGTCATCATAATTCAATACCGCGTAATCGTCTTTGCCCTGATTTAAGAATATACGCTTCTTCGCTTTCAGGTAATCTTCCATGACCCTATACCTGTCTAAATGGTTTCTGCTGATATTCAGGATTACCGCGATGTGCGGCCTGAAAGTTTCGATTTTCTCCAGCTGAAAGGAACTTACTTCAAGACAGACGAAATCGCCATCGCTGATTTCAGCTACCTCTGCGCAGAAAGGATTACCGATATTGCCGCAGACAAAAACTTTCTTTCCTGCCGCTTCCAGCACTTTCCCGATGAGAGTAGTAACAGTGGTCTTGCCGTTAGTGCCGGTAACGGCGATGATGCAGCCGGGGCAGAGGATTGAGGCAACCTCTATTTCGCTGATCTGTTTTATCCCCATCTCCTTTGCCCAGATAAGAGGCTGTGCCGAATCGGCGATGCCCGGCGAGACAACCACTAAATCCCTGCCTTCTATAAACGGGCGGGAATGGCTGCCTAATTCAAATTTTATGCGCCGGCTGTTAAGCTTCGCAGCATTGCCTTTTGTTAGCGGATTGTCCGCACTATCGCTGACACTGACATCCGAGCCTAAATCCGCTAATAAGTTTGCGCAGGCCAGACCGGAACGCGCTAAACCTAATATCGTAATTTTTTTTCCTTTAAAATATTCCCTGTTACGCATAGCGATTAACGGATCTTTAATGTCACAAGCGTCAGAAGCGCAAGGAGGCTGGCAACAATCCAGAACCTGACGATTACCTGATTCTCCTTCCAGTCGGAAAACTCAAAATGATGGTGCAGCGGGGCGATTTTAAATATCCTTTTTTTAGTTAATTTAAAAGACAACACCTGCAATATTACCGAAAGCGCCTCGATCACGAATATGCCGCCTACGACTACCAGCAGCAGTTCTTTTTTAATTAAAACCGCAACTGTCCCGAGCGCGCCGCCTAAAGCTAGCGACCCGACATCCCCCATAAATACCGAAGCAGGATGACAGTTGAACCAGAGGAATCCTAAGCCCGCCCCCAGGATACTGGCGCAAAATACGGTAAGTTCGCCGCTCCCTGCTATATAAGGAATTAGAAGATAACTGCTCAGCTTTATATTTCCGGATACATAGCTCAGGAGGCTGAAGGCAATCGCTGCCATAATCACGCATCCGATAGCCAATCCGTCTAATCCGTCAGTAAGGTTTGTGGCATTAGAAGTACTAACTATCACCAGCATCACGAAAAGGATATAAAGAATACCTAAGTTAAAACTGATATCCTTAAGGAAGGGCACGTCGATGCGCGTAGTGTTCTCCGGCCTCAGATAAAGCACTAAACCTAATATCAGGCCTAAAGCTACCTGGCTGATGAGTTTTGCCGATACGGTCAGCCCCTTTGATTTTTTCTTGACCTGTTTTAAATAATCATCCATCAGCCCGGTAAGCGCCAGCCAAACCGTAGAAAAAAGCGCAAGCAGAATAAACCTGTTGAAGATATCGGCCCAGAGCAATACCGAAACCGTTATCGCCAGCACTATCAGAATGCCTCCCATGGTGGGCGTGCCGACCTTGCCGTTATGTAAAGCATCCAGTCTTTTGCTGTCTTCCTTTATTACCTTCTCGCCTATCTGCAGCCTTCTGAGGAGCCTAATCAGCGGCGGACCGAAAATCAGGCTGATCAAAAACGCCGTCAATGCCGCCATGCTGGCGCGGAAGGTAATATAACGGAAGATATTAAAGGCGGAGATAACCGTATTCAGCGGATAGAATAACAGATAAAACATTTTAACTCCTGAATTTTTCGATTATAGTTTCCATTTTCATTGCCCGCGAGCCCTTAACTAATACAATGTCATCCCGGCCGAGGGGGAGAATTCCCTGCAGGATATCACGCGCTTCAAGCGCGCTGCCGCAGGAAAAGACATTTTTCCTTCTGAATCCGCGCGCTAAAAGTGCCTGCGCGGTAAACTTCGCCAGTTCTCCTACGCTGATAAAAACATCGCAGGCATCTAATATATCAGACGCTGCCTGCCGGTGTAAAAATTTCTTCTCTTTGCCTAATTCCAGCATATCCCCCATAACGAATATCCTGCGGCCTCTTACCTTAAACTGCGAAAGCACAGCAAGCGCTTTTTTAAGCGATAGAGGGTTCGAATTATAGCTGTCATCGATGAATCTGATATTACGCAAGACTATGAGATTAAGCCTGCTGCGGGGAAAGGTAAAGCCAGAAAGTGACCTTTTTATCTGATCATAACCGATTCCGAAAAGCCTGGCGAGCGCAATCGCGCTCAAAGCATTATATATATTATAATCCCCGGCAGTATTTAAAGTAAACTTATATTTTTCCCGCAATCTAAAATCTATCGTATCTCCGTTCAGCCTGACTGCGACGGCTCTGAAATCAGCCGCACCCTTTAACCCAACGCTTACGATAAAAGGACGCTGGCCTGCCCCAGCCGCCTTTTTTGCCAGCAGCCTGTCGTCGCGGTTCAATATCCCGATACGCGGAGGCAGGAGCCTATTAAGAAGCGAATATTTCTCGGCAAAGACGCCTTCTAAATCGCGCAAAAATTCCAGGTGCGACGGTCCGACGTTAGTGATGACACCGATATTAGGAAGGCATATATCGGCTAGATAACCCACTTCCCCGAAATGATTAGTACCTATTTCAAGTACTGCCATATCATGTCCCGCCCTAAGGCCCAAGAGCGCCATAGGCAAACCTATGGCATTATTTTTGCTACCCTCATTTTTGAGCACGGTATAGCGGCTCGACAAAACCTGCCAAATCATCTCTTTAGTCGTAGTTTTGCCGTTGGAACCGGTAACCGCAATCACCGGAACATCAAATCTCTTACGATGAAAGCAGGCAATATCACCGAGCGCTTTTACCGTGTCTTTTACTTTTATTACCGGGACCTTTAGTTTATCAGCTGAAGGCAATAAACTACTGGCGATAATACACCCTGCCTGTTTCTTTAGCGCGGTTTCGATAAAATCATGCCCGTCAAAATTATTCCCTTTAACCGCGACAAAGGCTTCTCCGGGCCTGATCATCCGGGTATCAATAGAGATTCCGCAGACATCCTTGCTGCTGCTGCCGGTAACTAACTTTCCCTTTGTTGCCTTTAATAATTCAGCTGTTTTAAACACTCCCCTGCCACCTCTATATCGTCAAAGTGCTCTTTCCTGTTTTTGAAGACCTGGTAATTTTCATGCCCCTTGCCGGCGATCAATACGATATCCGTTTTGCCTGCCATGCTTAATGCCTTTTTTATCGCCTGCCTGCGGTCGGGTTCAACGCAAAAATTTTCCCCGCGGATTCCTCTTGTTATCTCTTCTATGATACTCAGAGGATCCTCATCTCTTGGGTTATCGCTGGTAATCACCGCGTAATCAGCCAGTTCCGTTGCTACGCGCCCCATCTTGGGCCGCTTTGTCTTATCGCGGCAACCGCCGCAACCAAATACTAATATAATCTTACTCTTTGCGATTTGCCTTAAAGAGCTGAGCACATTTTCAAGCGCATCTTCGGTATGGGCATAATCTATAAATACCGAAAAACCTCCTTTATGTTCAACACGCTGCAGCCTTCCCGGCACGATCAACCTGCGGCTGAGCGTGCTTCCCGCCTTATCAAAATCTATACCCAATGCCTGGCAACAGGCACAGGCAGCAAGTATATTGTAAATGTTATGTTTACCGATGAAAGAAGATTCAATTACTGCTTCCCCGCCTTTTAATCCCTTAAGGGTAAAGCGGGAACTCTCCGGAGAATATTGTATCTTATCTGCCATTACCTGCGCAGAACGGTTAATGCCGTAAGTAACTATTTTTGCCGGGGTTATCTTTTCTATCCCCCCGGCGTAATCGTCGTCATAATTAAGGATGCAAAATGCCTCTTTATCCAGCCCCTGAAAAAGCCTGGCCTTAGCAAGGAAATAACCTTCCATGCCCCGATGATAATCAAGATGATCCTGGGTCAAGTTAGTGAAGATTGCCGCGGCGAACCTCACGCCTTCGACCCTGCGCTGGTCTAAAGCATGTGAAGAAACCTCCATCACGGCAAACTTAACCTTCTCTTGCGCCATCTCTGCCAGCATAGACTGGATCTCCACGGCGCAAGGCGTGGTATTTAAAGACGGCAGGGCTTTATCCTTAAAACGGTAATTTACTGTCCCGATTACTCCTACGGAAAAACCCGCCTCCTTAAGCATGCTTTCCAATAGATAAGTAACCGTTGTCTTCCCGTTGGTCCCGGTTACGCCGATTACTTTGAGTTTTGAAGAAGGATGGCCATAGAATTCCGCCGCTAAAACCGCCAGCGCCATGCGCGGATCATCTACGGGAACACAGGCTACCCCTGTTTTACCCCGGACCTTACACCTTGAACTATGGACTATCCCTCTTACGCCTTTCTTTATTGCTTCATCAATAAAGTCATGCCCGTCGACATTGTTCCCCTGGATCGCTACAAATACAAAGCCGTCCCTGACCTTGGCGGAATTACAACTGATGCCCCGTACGGAAAAATCCTCTAGGCCTGCCGGATTCAGATTAAAGCCGGTTTTTTTAATTAGCTGGCTGAAGTTCATTCGCGGCGGATGCCTTCCTCAACGGACTCTTGCTGATCTTTAAATATTTTAAAACATCGGTAGCGACGTTCTTAAATACCGGCGCCGCCACTACGCCTCCGAAATAATACGGCCGCGGCTCATCCAGAATAACAACGATAACTATAGCCGGGTCCTCTACCGGGGCAAATCCGATAAAAGAAGCGATGAATTTAGAGTGTGAATATGTACCGTCAGCTTCTAATTTCTGGGCCGTACCGGTCTTGCCTGCTGCGCTGTAATCCTTAAGCCTCGCAGTTTTGGCGGTCCCGTTCTCTATTACCCCGGTAAGTATACTGCTTAGCCTCAGCGAGGCCTCTACCGAAATCACCTTACGGATTAAAGTAGGTGAAAATTTTTTTATACTCTCCCCATGTTTATCTTTTACCTCCGAGACAACATAAGGTTTCATCAACTGCCCGCCGTTAGCGATTACGGAAATAGCAGAGGCAAGCTGCAGCGCGGTAACCCCTATTTCCTGGCCTATCGGGATAGCGGCGATAGAAATCTTTGACCAGAAACGCGGCTCTTTGGCCATCCCTGATATTTCTCCTGGCAAATCAATACCCGTCTTTGCGCCGAAGCCGAAAAGCTTAGTATAGCGGTATACGATATCCGCACCCAAAACTTGCGCGACTTTGGTCGTGCCGATATTACTGGACTGCTCGATTACCTCCCGGAAGGTAAGCCAGCCATGCGGACGGTGATCATGCAGCGTATGGCTCGCTACGCGATAAGCCCCATTCTCGCAGAAGAATTTATCCCCTTCATTCACTTTTTTCTCTTCCAGCGCCGCAGCCGCGGTGACGATCTTAAAAACAGAACCCGGCTCGAATAAATCGCAGATTGAACGGTTGCGCATCTGGTCCTTATCCGCAGAAGTATAACTATTTAAATCAAAAGTGGGGCGGTTAGCCATAGCCAGGATTGCCCCCGTATGGGGATCCATAACAATGATACTGGCCCCCTTGGCATGGTAAGTACGGTACGCCTTCTCCAGCTCCCTTTCGGCGATGAACTGGACCACTTCATCGACAGTCGTAGTCAAAGTATACCCGTCGCGCTCGGCAACCATCTTCTCCCAGATATCCAGTTTCTTCTGGCGCGCATCCCTTAAAAATAAAACCCATCCGCTTTCTCCTTTAAGATATCTGTTGTAATATAATTCCAGGCCTTCCAAGCCGGTGTTATCCATACCGGCAAAACCCATAACCTGCGCAGCCAGATAACCGTTTGGATAACAGCGTTTGCTCTCTTTAATAAAATCTATGCCTCTGATTTTTAATTGCCTGATTTTAACGGCAACCCCTTCGTCGATCTTACGCGCCAGCCAGATGAAAGCGGCTTTCCTGTAAATCCTTCCGCGCAGATAATCCTGGCTTACCCTTAATATGGGCGCAAGCTGCCTGACTGCCGCTTCTTTATCTGATTCCTTCATCTGATTAGGGCAGGCGTATAGGGAATCCGCGGGAATATTAACCGCCTGCGGTTTAGCATTAGCGTCAAAGATCGCCCCGCGGCGCGGTTCAAGCTCTACAAAAAGATTATATTGCTTTTGGGCAAGGTTACTGAGGTATTTTGAACGAAAAAACTGCAGATATGCAAGGCGGACTATACAAAAGCCCAGGAATACCAGAAATAAAAGGAACACCGCGCTTAATCTGCGGTGGAAGCTGCTTATATACACAAGGAAAAGGGTTTAGGGATTAATGGTTTTTGCTTCGGCCTGTCTCTTGATACCGAAGAAACGAGACAAGAGGTTCACTCTCTCAACTTTTACCAGACTCGCGCGGCTCCCTCCCCTGGCAGGCGCCAATTTGATCAAGCGGTAACTCTCCGGCATCACAAAATCGCGGGAATCCGAAACTTTATCCGCGATATGTACCAGGGAAGCGCTCTTATTGATATTGTATCTTAGCAGGCTGTTTTTATCAAGTAATTCCTCAAATACAGCCGTTCTTTTCTGGCCGACATAGGCAAGGCGGAAAACCTCTGATTGCTGGTGGACATAGATAAGCGAAAAGACGGTGACAAAAACCATACTTAAGAAAAACCTTGATACTTTCATCCTATACCCTTTCGGCGCACCTAAGCTTTGCGCTGCGGCATAAAGGATTCTCCTCTACCTGAGCCATATCAGGAGTGAGGGGTTTAGGGGTTATTATCTTCACTCTCCCCTCGGCGGCTAACCCTTTAAAAGTCCATTTTACGATTCTATCCTCCAGAGAATGAAAGGAGATTACGCAGATTCTTCCTTTTTTTGCAAGCAGCTCGACTGCTTTGCTCATGCCTTTTTCAAGCGCCTCGAGTTCCCGGTTAACGGCAATGCGTACCGCCTGGAATGTCCTGGTTGCCGGATGGATGCGGAAATGCCTGTGCCTGAATCTGGAGGGAATAGCATCGCTGACTATGCCGGCTAGCTCTGCGGTAGTAGCAATAGGCTGCCTCTGTCTTTTTTCCACCACCAGGTGGGCAATCCGGTTGTGCCATCTCTCCTGGCCGAAACTCCAGAGCATAGAAGAGATTTCATCTTCGTTTAGGTTATTTACCAGGTCATATGCCGAGATATAGCTGGTCCGATCCATACGCATATCCAGAGGCCCCTCCTGCCTGAAAGTAAAACCTCTCTGAGGATCGCTTAACTGAAAAGAAGAAATACCCAGGTCAAACAATATCGCATCGGTGCTTTTTATTTTAAGCCCTGCTAATATGCCGTCGATATCGGAAAAATTACCGTGCACAAATTCACAGCCGCCGGAATACTTACTCAGCCGGCTCCTGGCAACCTCCAAAGATTCTTTATCCCGGTCTATGGCGATAAGCCTGCCCCCCGGAAAAACCCGCTCCGCTATGCCGATAGAATGGCCTGCCGTACCGACAGTAGCATCCACGGCGGTTGCTCCCGGTTTCAAATTAAGCAAATCTAAAACCGTATCAAACATCACGGGAATATGAAATTTCGCTTCCACTTAAAAATCTTCTCAATCTGTATCTCTTGTTTATTCGATTAATTTTTCGGCAATCGATTCAAAAGACTGCCGGGAATTTCCGTAGAACTCCTGCCATTTATCCTTTGCCCAGATTTCAATCCGGTTAGAAACTCCGACAATCATCACGTCTTTTTTTATTTCAGCGAAATCCTTAAGGTACTGCGGAAGGAGTATCCTGCCCTGCCTGTCGGCAGAAACTTCGGCTGCGCCGGAAAAATATATCCGATTGAAGGTGCGCGCCTCCTGTTTCGTAAAAGAAAGGGATTTAAATTTAGCTTCCTGGGTACGCCATTCTTCTTCTGAGAACATAAAAAGGCATTTATCCAATCCCCGGGTTACGAAGAATTTTTCGATAAAATTTGCTTTAGCGACTTCGCGAAATTTGGCGGGCAAAATTAAACGGCCCTTGCGGTCTATGGAATGCAGATATTCGCCATAAAACATAAATGAGTGCATAACTTACGAACACGTAAGTGCAAGTAAGTTATAGCGTCCTCCGTATTAATTATCTATCAGCGTGCGCGCATTTACCCCGCACCCATAAACATATAGGTACCTACAATTACTGCTGGGTGCGGGGTGGTTTCGGCCTACGGCCTCAACCACTTTAATCCACTTTCAGCCACTTCGTATCCCAAGTATAGGAAAAAACTCCTCCTTTGTCAAGAAAAATATTTTCCTAACTTAATAAAATACAACAAGTAGTGGCTTTTTGAGAGGTTTTAGGGCATATCTTGTGGTATGGTTAAGGGCGGGAGAATAGCGGTTTAGCGCAAGTTATGTCTTTTTTTATCTGTTTGACTAAAGCGGCGGGATCGGGAAACTTTTTATCCCCTCTTATCCTGCTGATGAACTGTATTTCCAGGTCTTCTCCATATATATTCTTTCGAAAATTATAGATATAAACTTCGATGAATGTCCTCCTGTAAGCTGCAGGCTGTGGGCTATGGATTCTAAATGTCGGTTTCCTGCCGATATAGCAAAGACCCTTTAATCTTTTCCTCTTATAGATAATCCATACGGCGTATATCCCCGGCGGCGGCAAAACTTCATGATGGGGATTGATATTGGCGGTTGGAAACCCAAGCCTTTTCCCCAGGCGGGTGCCTTCAATCACCGTTCCCAGTACGCTTACGCGCCGGGATAATAATTTTCGCGCTTCTGCAAGTTCGCCTAATGTAATCAGTTTGCGTAATAAGGTGCTGCTTACCGGTCGAATGCCTGATTTGATCACCTGCAATATTTTCACCCTGAAATTATAGATCCGCCCCAGCCGCAGCAGAGTCCGGTAATCACCTCTGCCTCCCCGTCCAAATTTATAATTTTTACCGATATAGATATAGCCCGCCCCTATCTTCTTTACCAGAATATCCCTGATAAAATCTTCGGCGTTCATCTGTGAAAATTCCCGGCTGAAATTTATTACAATGCAGATATCTATCCCTGTTGAAGCGATCAGTCTCAAGCGGTGATCTAAAGAATAAATACTCTTCCTTGCGTGCGGGTGCGGGTAAAAGGTAAGCGCGATACTCTTGACGCCTGCCAGGCGCGCCTGCAAGCTTGTCTTCCTAAGTATAAACTGGTGTGCCCTATGCAGCCCGTCAAAAACTCCTAAAGCCACTACTGCGCGGTCGCACTTGCGGATATTATGAATACCTGCTATTATCTTCATTTTTTATTAAATTGATTTTTTATTTTGGGGAGGCTGAAAAAATAGATAAATATACAATAGAAAATCACTATCGGGGTTACCGCGACAATATAGCTCATTAGATATTGCCCGGGGCTTACTATAGCCTGGCCTGTTTTATCGGCGGTAAAAAAAGGGGCTTTAAAATATACCATAGGCATAAAGACGATTATCTCTACGACGTTTATCGCCGCAACCCAAAGAAGCAGTATGCGTGCATTGGCAATCAATTTTAAAGTTTTGATGCCTGCGATTAATCCGGCTATACCCAGAATCAGCGATAACCCCGCCTGAAACACCCAAAACGGCCTGCCTATCACCTCCTTCCTTTGAACGGGATTGACCGCACCCAAGGCAAGCGAAAGCAGGGATAATACTGCCCCGGCTATGAATATCGAGGCAAAAACCGGCACTATTAATGATCCTTTTCTATTTGTCAAGCTGCTTTAAGCCTCCGGCAAATAAGTCCTTCTGTTTTTTCAAGAACCGCTGCGCAAACACTTTTCAGAGTGCCGCTGACCGTACAGGCGCTGGCAGTACGATGCCCTCCCCCGCCGAAAATCTTAGCGATAATATTGACATTTATTTTACCGTCGGATCTGAAGTTAACCCTGACCTCTTTTTTACTCCCTAAGTTCTCCTTAAATAAGATCACTACTTCTGTTCCCCCGACGGAACGGCCGAAATTAAGTATATTCTCGCTTAAATCAAAGACGGGCTTGGTTTTCCTCAATATTCTGCCGGGGACGCTGAACCAGACAACTTTACCACCGCAGGAGAATTTCATCTTAGGGAGTATCTGCGCCAATAACTTAATATCCTGCGCGGGAATACTAGAATAAATCCTGCGATAGACATCCGAGGCGTCAATGCCATACTCCAACAGCCGGGCGGCTATCATATGCACGGAACTGGTAGTATTTGAATAACGGAAAGAACCCGTGTCAGTAAGCAGCCCCGCATATAAGCATAGCGCGACTGCTTTGTTCAAAGGCACCCCTATATTACTGTAGAGCAGATAAACCATCTCGCAGGCCGAGGAAAGATGCGGCTCAACCCAGTTTATATCGGCGAAAAAGTCATTGCTGACATGATGGTCTATGTTAATTACCGGATTGCCTCTATTATTAAGACGGTAAACTTCTCCGCACCTCTTAAGATTGGAGCAGTCAAGGGCCACGAAACAGTCAAATCCGGGATTTTCCATATTCTCCCTGTACTGTATAATCTTATCGGCGCCAGGAAGAAAGTCGTATCCGTAGGGAACGGGATCCTCGTTTACAATCACCGCTTCCTTACCCAATGCCTTAAGCAGACCAAGAAATGCCAGCTCCGAACCAAGGGCATCCCCTTCGAGATTAACATGGGCGGTAATTAAAAATCTCTTATTTCTTTTTATTGCGGCGACTACGCTTTTTAAGCTCACTGCGCTTCCCCTCTTTTGGTTTTTCAGTTTTAAGTTCCTTTATTTCATTTAAGACCTCTTCGATCTTGGCGGCATATTCACTTGACCTGTCTTCTTTAAAACTTATTTCGGGGACAAACCTTAAAAGTATCCTTTCTCCTACAAGTTTACGGATAAAACCTGCGGCGCTATCCAGTGCCTGAGCGGTTTTTTTACGTTCCTCATCATTACCCAAGACGCTAAAAAATATCCTTGCCTCCCTCAGGTCATCGGTGACCTTGACCTGTACGATCGTCACAAAACCCAGGCGAGGATCCCGTAACTCATCATGGATGATCAAACTCACCTCTTTTCTGATTGCTTCCGCGACTCTGTCTGAACGGGCCATTTAAATTATCTCCATTTCATAATCGATAAGGTTTAAATTTCCGAAAGCCTCCACGAAATTTACTACCTCAGAAAGATTACTGTTCAAATTCTGCCTGTTTTTACCGACGCTTACTACTGCCAGGACAGCTTTCTGCCACTTATCCTCATCATCGACCTGGGCAACCGCTATATTAAAACTGTTGCGTAACTTTGCCTTCAGGCTATGCAGGATCATCCGCTTGTCTTTCAAAGAATTACTCTCCTGCAGAAAGAGTACTAATCTGAGGATACCGACCGTCATTTTATTTTTTCTTTACCAATCTGCGGATTAATTCCAATTCCTGTTGCTTTGTCTTAAGTCTGCCGTTTAGTTTCGCCTCCAATACCCTGGAAAAAATCTGCTGGTAGACAGGCCCCGGCTTAAGCCCGAAACCGTGCAGGTCGTGCCCCGAAACAAAAAGACGCATCCCGTTATAAATCTCGAAAAAATCTTCAATGTGCCTGTTGATATTCGGCTTAGGATACTTTGCCTTAAGCATGATAATCACTTCGTAACTTAACGGTTCAAGCATGGCAAAGATCTTCGCAGGCTTAAGGCTGCCGCGGTTAAGTTCTGCGATAAATTTATGGCCTATCCCCTTAAAACTGAGGATCCGCTTCTCTTCCCCCTTACGCAAAGCAAAGCCCGCGCAGAACCGCTTAATTTCTCCGTCAGGCAGGGGCTCCAGAAGACAGAATAGATAAATCAGCCATTTATCAAGCTTCCTGCGCAACGGAAAATTCTTATTAAACCAGCTGATCTGCCTGCGGACACTGGTAAATAATGCCTTCGTCTCATCTTTAAGCTTTAAGCCTTTGCTGATAAAATCGAATCCGCAGAGCCCCTTAAGACTGTTAATCTCCTTTAAAGGTTCAGCCTCTTTTAAGATCAGCACAAGCTCATCGCGCAGCCTCTGGGGGTTAACCTCCCCTAACATACCGGCTGCGCTTGCCTCTTTCAGCAGATCAAGAGTCACCGCTTCAATTTTAAAACCGTATCTTGAGGAAAAACGCACTGCCCTTAAGATCCGCGTCGGATCATCTCTAAAACTTTCTTTGTGCAGCACCCTGATTTTCTTGTTGCGCAGGTCCTTTTCACCGCCAAAAAGATCGACAATCTGCGCAAAATTACCGCGATTTAGGCTTATCGCCATAGCGTTAATGGTAAAATCCCTTCTGGCCAAGTCATTCTCCAGCGTACCCATGCTTACCACCGGAAGGCTCCCGGCATGAGGGTAAATTTCCGACCTCGCCGAAGCGACGTCTATCTTTAAGTTGCCTGAGGGGCTGACTGTTGCCGTGCCGAATCTCCCATGGCTGACTAATCTTGCTTTCAAGGCACGAGATAATTTTCCGGCGAATCCTATGCCGTCGCCTTCGACAACAATATCCAGGTCAAGATTTGTTACCCCCAGCAGCAGGTCACGCACAAACCCGCCTACCAGATAAGCGGGGGTATGATTTTTTTCAGCTATATCCCCTACTAAACAAAGCAAATCCCTGATTTCCTCCGGTAATTTATTGAGATTTTCTTTCATTTCCCTAACCCCTCACTACTCGCTACTGGCTGCTTGATTTACGGCCTGGGATGAAACATTTTATGTATGCTTTTTAACCTCTCCCTATTTATATGCGTATAAATCTGGGTCGTAGAAATATTAGCATGCCCGAGCATCTCCTGGACGGAGCGCAAATCAGCCCCCCTCTCTAGTAAATGGGTAGCAAAAGTATGCCTGAGGATATGCGGTTTAATCGGCTTTTTAATCCGGGCGGCGCGGGCATATTTTTTTATAATCTTCCAGAACGACTGCCTGGAGATCTTATTGCCGGAACGGTTTAAGAATAAATAATCGGACTGTTTCTTTTTTAAGAGATACGGGCGGCTGACGGCAAGATAACGGTTGATACTGGCAACCGCTTTTTTACCTAAAGGAATTACCCTTTCTTTATTTCCCTTGCCGATACAACGCAGGAAACCGACATCAAGATTAACGTTATCCTTCTTAAGATTAACTGCTTCTGAAACCCGCATTCCGGTAGCATAGAGAGTTTCTAAAATCGCCCTGTCCCTTATCCCCTGTTTACTGCGTAAATCGGCTGCGTTCAAAAGGGCCTCTACTTCATTTAAAGAAAGGGTTTCGGGGATCTTCTTCCAGAGTTTAGGCGAATCGATGAGGCTGGTCGGATCGTTCTTCAATAGCCTTTCCCTCACTAGGAAGCGGTAAAACATTTTAATCGCTGCCAGGCGCCGGGAAATCGAATTAGCGGAAATCCCCTTATCTTTCTGAAAAAGCATAAAATTGACGATATCATTTCTCTCTGTGCGGGAGAGCGCGTCTATCGAACGCTTACTTAAAAAATCGCTATAGGCCAAAAGGTCATCCTGATAGGCAGAAACCGTATTTTTAGCCAGCCCGCGCTCAACCGCCATATAATTTAAGAAAGTATCGATAAATTCTTTCACCCTGCTATTCCTTTGAATCCAATCCCCGCACTTAAGGAGAGACAGGATTCATCACCTAAATTAGATAAAGGGGTTATTCTTCTTTTCATGGCCTATGGTCGAAGACAACCCGTGCCCGGGATAGACAATAGTATCGTCATCTAAGATAAATAGCCTTTTTTTTATTGAATCTACTAACTGCCTGTTGTCAGCCCCCTCAAAATCAGTCCTGCCTATCCCCTCGCGGAATAGAGAATCACCGCTGAACAATATTTTACCTTCAGGTTTTTTTAAGAGCAGGGAAATCCCTCCCGGGGTATGCCCCGGCGTATGAATCACTTCCAGTTCGATGCCGTCTTCATTGATAATCTGGCCGTCTTCCAAAGCGCACGCTTTTGCTGCGACCGATAAAGGAGCAGAGAATACCCCCGAAAGATTAAGCCGGGGGTCTTTCAAAAGCCCGATATCATCCCGGTGTATATATACGGGCACACTGAACTTATCATCACAACCTATATGGTCCATATGGCCGTGTGTGTTAATCACGATCCCGGGAAAAAGTTTATTTTTATCAAGGGCCTTTTTTATCAGCCGCTCCTGCGCTCCGGGGTCGATAATTACGGCTTTTTTCCCGGGTCCGGACGCGATGATATAACAATTGGTTTCCAGCGACCCGACGCTCAAACTCAGCAGTATCATATCATCGATGACTTTATGTCATTGTAAGAGAATGACCTTAGCACATTCATTCTTATCCGCTCTGCCTTATGAAAATCCCTCTCCATGCTGAAACCAAACCCATAGGGGCTCTTTTCAATATTACTCCTCAATTCCGCCATCTGCCCGATATAGACGTCTAACTTCTGTCCCGCCTGCTCGTTCAACAAACCCCGCATCCCCATCAGGTTTCTCATTGCCTGGTCTAAGCATTCTAATTGCTTCTTAGTATTGGGCTCGATCGTATTATTTCCCGTGGAAAGAGATGTAATGAGTTCGTCCTGCCATGATTTCCAGAACAACAGGTACTGGCGGTACTTTTCCTCCTTGGTCATCGTAGACTTGTATTCCTGTGGAGCGAGGACCATCTCTACGCCCTCCTGATCATCTTTTTTAGGCTTTCTGGTGAATTTGCGCACGAAGGCTTCGCAGCCCAAAAGAGTAACTAGTAACAAGTAACTGGTAACTAGTAAAAAAAGTTTCCTTTTCATTTTATCATCTCCCGGAATTGCTGCTCGTTTATAATCGTAATCCCCAGCTGCTTTGCTTTTTCATACTTGGAACCCGGGTTTTCTCCGGCAACCACAAAATCCGTTATCTTACTTACGCTTGAAGAAGCCTTTCCACCGAAACTCCGCAGCAGTTCTTCCGCCTGCGTACGGCTGTATTCTTTTAGTTCTCCGGTGAATACTACGCTCTTTCCGGTTAGAACGGATTTCTTTAACCTTAAAGCATCATCCCGCATATTCAGGCCGGCTTTTCTTAATTTGGCTATCAGCTTTTTTGTTCCATCCAGGCGGAAGAATTTTACGATTGAGCCTGCCATTACCGAACCAACTTCGTAGACAGAATCAAGGTCAGCAATATCGGCCTGCATCAATTTATCCATACTGGCGAATTTCTGCGCCAATACAAAAGCCGCTTTTTCTCCGACATGCCTGATACCCAGGCCATAGATCAGCCTGGCCAGCGGTTTCTTCTTACTTTCTTCTATTGCCTTAAGCAGGTTATCCGCTTTTTTATCTTTAAATAATTCAAGCTCGAACAGGTCCTGCCTGCGCAGAGAATATATGTCGGAGAAATCTTTGGTTAGTTTTTTATCTACAAGCTGCTCAATCACCGCCTCTCCCATCCCTTCTATGTCCATAGCCAGACGGCTGGCAAAATGTTCCAACCCCCGCTTAAGCTGGGCAGGGCAGGACGGATTTATGCACCTAAAGGCTACCTCGCCCCCCTCCCGAGAGACAGGGCTGTTGCAAACCGGGCATTGCTGCGGAATTTTAAAGGGCTTTTCTTTGCCGGTGCGCAAAGAATTAATTACCTTTACCACTTTAGGGATCACTTCACCTGCGCGTTCTATGATTACGTGGTCGTAAACTTTCAAGCCTAGGCGTTTTATCTCGTCAAAATTATGCAAGGTGGTCCTGCTGATAATAACACCTGCCAATTCAACGGGTTCAAGCAGCGCAACCGGAGTAATTACCCCGGTCCTTCCCACCTGAACGGATATCTCTTTAACGATTGTAGTAGCCTGTTTTGCGGGGAATTTATAAGCAACTGCCCAGCGAGGGCTTTTGAGGGTGACCCCGATTTTCTTCTGTTGCCTGAAGCTGTTTACCTTCACCACAATACCGTCTATTTCATAAGAGAGCGTTCTGCGCGCCTCCTGCCATAAATCGCAATATTGTTTTACCTCTTCAAAGCTCGTGCAAAGTTTAGATTCCTGATTTATACGCATCCCCCATTTTTTAAGCTGCTTAAGAAAATCCCACTGAGTATTTATATTCAGGGCATCCGCCTCGCCAAGAGAATGCGCGAAAAAGTTAAGTTTTCTCTTGGCTACGATAGCGGTATCAAGGAGCTTAAGCGAACCACTGGCGGCGTTGCGCGGGTTGGCAAAAATGACTTCGCCTTCTTTTTCTCTTTCTTTATTGATGGAATCAAATTCTCTTTTATCCAGATATACTTCGCCGCGTACCTCAATAAAATCAGGGATATCTTCGCCCCTGAACACCAGCGGTATGGCGCGGATAGTCCGGATATTCGCTGTCACATCCTCTCCTGTTTGGCCGTCCCCTCTTGTAGCGCCTATCACCAGGCGGCCTTTCCGATAGGTAAGATTTGCGCTGACTCCGTCAACCTTAAGCTCGACAACATATTCTAGTCCTTCGCTCCCCAGGCCCCTGCGTACCCGCCCATCCCATTCTTTTAATTCATCAAAAGAATAGGTATTATCCAGAGAGATCATCTTCTGCCTGTGCACTACCGTCTTGAACCCTTCGAGGATCCCTCCACCTAGCCTTACGGTCGGAGAATCTTCGTCTCTATAGCGGGGGTATTCGTCCTCAAGCTTTTTAAGCTCTCTAAGTAAATCATCATATTCTTTATCGGAAATCTGCGGATCGGAAAGGGCATAATAGCGGTAATCGTGACGGCGGATTTTATTTCTTAGCTCTTCTATCTTATTCTTAATCTCCTGCGCCATATCGCTTTTCTCAAGCCTTAGAATTCAATGCCGAAATCTTTAAACTCTCCGCCTGCCCCCTGCCAGTTGATATCTGTATCTTCTATATGCCGGGAGAAGTATGTTTTGAGGCGCGAAATAAATTCCGAGAGTTTTTCTTCGTCCGATTCGGCGGTAATCTCAACCCTGCCGTTGGGGAGATTCTTCACCCATCCGGTTATCCCCATCCCCCGGGCGATATCCTGGCAGGTAAAACGGAAACCTATGCCCTGGACCCTACCGGTAAAATAAACATGAACTTGCTTTTTCATGGGAAGGAAAGGAAAAAACCTTAATCGTTCTGCTTCGCTCTTCAAAAAGTATTTATCCGGTGGAGCTTCGCAGAAATTTATTCCTTCGAAGCCCTACCAGAAACTGCCTTGTTAAAGGGCGAAGAAGAATCGGGGCGGACAGACTTGAACTGTCGACCTCAGCGTCCCGAACGCTGCGCTCTAGCCAAACTGAGCCACGCCCCGTTAATCTTTTT
>CAYNRN010000012.1:4300-26835 GCA_964399915.1 uncultured Planctomycetales bacterium | reverse complement strand
CTTTAAATAATGTTTTATAGACATCCTAAGGGAAAATTCGTCTTTTTTTGAAAAATTTTTCATTTTATGTATTATTTTATAACTTTCTTTACCTCATTAACAAGTATACTTATATCAAATGGCTTATAAATATACGCTGTCGGATTTATTGCTTTCGCTTGGTTTTTTATTTCTTCATCTGCGTACCCGGTTATGAAAATCACAGGCCTTTTTACTGATACTCCTTTTTCTAATATTGCCTTTACCGTATCAACCCCATTAATCCCCGGCATCCGGATGTCGGCAATTATTAAATCGAAACTTTCCTCTTCTGCCATTACTATGGCATCCTGGCCGTTTTTTGCAACATAGACGTCGAAGCCGTTCTTTTCTAACAGTTTCTCAAGAGATTTAATTATCAGTTCCTCGTCGTCGATTACCAGGATTTTCTTTTTCATTTTTTATACTCCTTAATTATAATAAACTCCTCTTTCAATTGCTTCTTTCGCTGTCTGCAAAAGTGTTTTGATGTCAAACGGCTTTTCAATGTATCCGGCTGCATTCAAGGTTAATGCTTCTTTATAAATCTCTTCATTTGCGTATCCGGTAATAAATATTTCGGGGATTGGTTTTTTGTTATTCCGCGATAAATATTCCCTTTCTTTTTTTATTACCTCAATCCCCCCCATCTGAGGCATTTTGATATCGGAGATTATCAGGTCAAAGTCAGATTCCTGTATCTTTCGTAAAGCTACATCTCCGCTTAAAGCAGAGATAACCTTATACCCTTCTCTGGTAAGCAGGCGTTTAAGGGTCATGAGAATTAATTTGTCATCATCTACAATCAGTATCTGTTTTCCCATGCTTTACGTCTCCGTTTCGACGGCACTATTTATTATATCTAAGAAATTAGTATTATCAAAGGGCTTATAAATTAACCTGCCCAGTTTTTGCGCTTCGGCGTTTACATCAGGGTCGCTAAAACCGGTGATAAAAATTACCGGGACATCCATTTTATGCTTTGCCTTCAGAAGCTCCTTAATTTGTTTAACCGCTTCAACACCGTTCATCCCCGGCAACCTTATATCTGCCACAATCAGATCTATGTGAGTATCTTTAACTAGCTCTATCGCATCCGGTCCGTTTTCAGAATCATCGGTTGTAAAACCATTATTCTGCAGCAACCCGCAGACGCTCTTCGTAACTAACCCGTCATCATCAATTACGAGAATGTTTTTTGGCATATGCTGCCTCAATCACTAGTCCGGGTATTTCAATAATGAATGTTGCCCCTTTTCCGAGAATAGACTGCACACTTATTGTTCCTTTGTGTTTCTCTATAATTGAATGGCAGATGGAAAGGCCGAGGCCGGTGCCTTTACCTACGTCCTTAGTAGTAAAAAAAGGGTCAAAAATCTTATTGATTACTTCCTTGGGAATACCGCAGCCGTTATCGCTGACTTCGAGGCGCACCTTATTATTGTTTTTCAAAAGGGATATTTTAATCCTTCCGCTTCTCTTAACCTGTTTTATCGCGTCCCGCGAGTTAAGGACAAGGTTAGTCAGCACCTGCTCCATTTCGTTAGAATTACCCATTACGGCGTATTCTTTTTCTTTTGCCTCCAGCTCTAAAATAATATTATCCTGCGCAACCTGGAATTCAAGGAAAGCGATAGTCTTATCCGCTACCTCATAGAGGTTTACTTGGCTTACGGCCTGTTCTCTTGTCGGCTTTTTGGCATAAGCCATGAGTTTCTGCACAATCGTGCGGCAGCGTTTGGTTGCCTCTTCTATCAGCTCAAGGGATTCTTTTGAGTCTTTATCTAGGGAAGCGGCGTCTGTAAGCAGCATCTGAACATTAGTTAAGACTGCGGTAAGGGGATTATTTATCTCATGCGCTACGCCTCCGGCCAAAGTACCGACGGTAGCCAGTTTTTCCGCCTGTATCAGCTGTTTCTGCACCTGCATAAGCTCTTCAGTGCGCTGCCTGACCTGCTCCTCTATATTTTCATAGATAGCAGCGTTTTCAACGGCAAGCGCTGCCTGATTGGCAAGAAGGGCGAAAGTGTTCAGGTCCTCAGCATTGAATAATTTTTGGGAGCGCTTTTTTCCTAAAATAAGTATTCCGATGAGACTATCCCTTAAGAACCCGGGCACGACTACTTCGGCATTTAAAAGGCGCAGTTGGCTTTCCAGCGCTTTGAATAAAGGATTGGCCTCCTCTTCGCACTTACGCCTTAAATCTTCATGCACCAGCGGTTCTTTGTAGTCTTTTAGCCACCTGATCAAGGAATTTTCTTCATCTAAAGCGGTGATTTGGGGTTTTTTCAGGTTACGGCTTGCTTCCAGGATAAATTTATGCGATTTTTCATTAAACAGATATATAGCGGAGTGAGTTATTACTACGGTTCTCGTGACTATATGGACAATCAGGTTTAATAATTTTTTTAGTTTATGTATACGCGCCATTTCTCTGGCTGCCTGCCTTAAGGTTTCCCGGTAACGGAGTTGTTCGCGTAGAAGTATTGATTCCGCCCGCTTCTGCAAGTATATATAGATAAACGGCCCGGCTGTGGCTAAGACAGTCAACAACACAAGCGGTCCAACCCACCAGTTTACGCCTAAAAACTGCATCAACCAGCTTTTTCCCATTGTCAGCAGGAGAAAAGGCAGCCCTAGAACCAGCATATAGACTGCGACAAAGATACCGGTACGCGTAATGGTCAGGGTGATATTCATCAGGCGGTACCTGACAATAGCATAGGCAACAAGCAATATATAGATGAACATGGAGATATAGCCGCAAGGGTAAAGCCAGGGAAGGTTTATTAATTTCGGGAGGAAGTCGATCGGCGCGGTAAATCCGATTAGCGAAGCAATAAGGATTATCTTCTTTTGCGTCTTCTTAAGCGGAGCCAGCTCTTTCTTGTATCCGGAGTAAAGCTCTCCTACGGAAAGGAGTACTTGTATGAGGAAAAAAACAAGGAACGGGATGCTCAGCGGCAAATAGACCGGGTAATACCCCCAGAAATAGGCCCTCATTCTGTCCGGGGCAATCATCTTATCCGTAGTAACAGCCAAGACATAAAAAATCAGGGAGATGACAAAATTAGCGATGATAAATTTTTTCCTGCGGCTAAGGCTTCCTATCCATGAAGATATAAAAAATAACAGGCTGGGCATTATCGCTGCCACGCCAAAAAAAGTAAAATACCTGTAGATAAAGTTGGCGGTTTCCGTGAAGCGGCTTAAATAGACGAAGGAAACCGTAAAAAGCCAGATACCATTGCTTAGGCAGACGCAGAAAAATGAGAAGTTCACCGGCGAGCGAAAATTCTGCCTTAAGACAAATGAGCCAATCAAAAAGATAAGAATGCCAACCAGCATAACCGGGATGGCATAAGGGCTAAAATAAAAATTAGAGCTTTGGAGTAACTGGTTAAACATTAATCTTTTCCCTGATCCTCTTTATCATTGTTTCATCAACCAGGAGATTTCCCCAGTAGAAATCAGAAACTTCAAAGCCGTGCTTTTTACCCATAGCGCGGATTTCTTCAATCTTTTCTTTTGTGATATTGCCCCTGCCGAAGCTAAACGGCTCATAACGCTTCTCAAGCGCCAGGATTATAGCTTCGGAAAAACAACCGTAAAGCACATTCGGCGAAGGCAGGCCGGTATCAAGCGGCAGATTAAAAGCAGTCGGTGATTTAGCCAGGCCGCCGGAAAAAATCAGGATATCTTTTCGCGGCGTAGGCGTGTAAGAAATATTTTTTGGATAGCCGACGTCGCAAATCACTGCCCCGCTTTTAAACCAGTCAATTTTAAGGATTGAGGCGCTGGCTGATGCGGCAGCAATAACAATATCAGCGTCTCTCACTGCTGCTTCGTTATTTGTGGTAGCAATAATCTTCGCCTTTTTACGGTGCGCCAATTCTTTACCCACCCGCTTAAGATTGCTTTTGGTGCGGCCGGTAATTGTAACCTGCCTTGCCCGTTCAGTGAGTTCGCGCGCGCAGGCGCTTCCGATATCGCCTGTCCCGCCGATGATTGCGACTTTTGAGGAGGTAATATCCTTACCCAGCAAATCAACTGCTTTTACCACGCCGTCGATTGCCATTGCCGCGGTGAATGTATTTCCGGTTGTAATCGGAACATCCACTTCGCTTGAAATCTCATGGCCGATGCGCTCGGCTACGATAGAGGTGAATCCGCCGAGCGTAACAATACCGATGCCGTATTTCTCGGCGATCTTACAGGCACGCACGACCTTGGCAAATATGGCGTGCATATCCTTTTCCATCATATCCGGGATAAAAGTAGCCATGATACAAACGCCGTTTGTGGTATCTCCTGTTTTTGACTTGAATTCCGGAATATCATACATCTTAAATGAGGGGCTGACGGTGAAAAGCTGCCCGATAAATTCCCGGGAAGGCATCTTATAATTAGGGTTAAGCATCTTCAGGCATCTTTCAAGGTGGTAAAAGTTATAGAGGTGCCCGATAACCGCAAACCCCGATACTTTTTTGGTATCTCCCTTCTTAAAATCCGAATACCTTATAGAGATCAGGTGGATCTCCAGGTATTCAAGGATTGCCTGAAAGTTGCTGGTTAGGAGCTTTTTGATGTATTCATTGGCAAACTCTCTTATTACAGGTATTCCCACGCTTAAAAATACGTTTACCGTGACTTCTGTTCCTTCAGGCGTATCCCGGAAGGCCCAGGCGCCTCTGAATTCAGCCAAATCGCCCTCAATGGCGCGGAAAACGATTTTATCGTCTCTTAATAAAAGCGCATCCTCCTGCACCCAGTGAATAGGCACATGATCAACCTGAACGAACCACTTGGATTTCATATTATGGCCGTGTTTTTCGATAACCGTGGCCTCTTTAACGCTTGGGATATGGCTGGGAAAATCAGAAACGCGCGTTAATAGGCGGATTACCTTCCATTTCGGGGCGGGTATGACGCGGGAAAGCTTTATTTCTATTAAGTCGTTATCCGGCATTGAGCATCTCCTTTATAGAGTTTCGTATTTTTATAAGCCCTTCCTGCATGTCTACATCGTCAATAATGCTGTCAAATTCTTTCAGGAAATAACGGGGTTGCCCGACTTTTACTTTTATCCGCACAAATCTGGGGAATTTTCTTCCGAAAGGCAGCGCTCTGAAAGTCCCCAATACGGCGCACGGAACTACCGGCCTGCCGGTTTTCATTGCCAGCATTGCCGAACCACGCTTAAAATCAAGCAGTTCCCCCTTTCGGCTGATTGCGCCTTCGGGAAACATCCCGACATTCTTATTCTGGAAAAGCAGTTCCGAGGCCTTGTTGGAAGAATGCCCGCTGGGGATACAGGCAGTAAGATGAAAAAAAAGCCGTAATACGGGAATCCTAAAAAGGCCCCAGTAGGTTATCCAGTATATTTTTTTCGGTATTGCCGCGCCTACGACAAGAGGGTCCATAAAACTTACGTGATTGGCAACAATGATAAAATTTGTTTTTTGGGGCAGATTCTCCAAACCTTCCACCTTAAAGCGGAAGAAAATTTTTAGTATTATCAGAAATACTCCCCGGAATAACCAGTACCACATAGGTATCAGGCCTTCCCCAGCATTGTCTTTCGCCGCTCTTTACTGCGGTTATTAAATTCTACCTTTTCCTGTATCCATCTCTCAATGTGCTGTTTATGGAACCGCCAGTCCGTGCCGATTTTAAATGCCGGGATTTTGCCTTCGCGGGCATAGCGGTGCACAGTTAGGGGGTGCAGGTTTAGGTAATCCGCAACCTCTTTTGCTGTAAGGATTTCTTTTGCCGTGCTCATAGACACCTCATCTTTTAGCATATTTACGGTAATCATAAATATACAAAGAAAATCAAAAATTGTCAAGCAATATTAAAGCAAGCAATAAAAAAACCGGCACTTTTCGATGCCGGTTCGAATTCCTAATCAAGGATATGATTACGCTTCTTCAATAATGCCCAAGATTTCGCCTATGTTTACGGTGTTGCCTTCCTCAATAATTATTTCGGTAAGGATGCCGCTTGCCGGGCTGGGAAGGTTAAAAGTAGCTTTATCTGTAGTAAGCTCAACGAGGTCATCCTTGGCGCTGATCTTATCCCCTACCTTAAAAAACCAGTAGGAAACCGTTGCTTTTTCTATCTTCTCCCCTAATTCAGGCAGGCGTACTTGGACCATATAACCCTCCTTAAGCTTTCGGCTAGCTTCGGTTTTGCTTCATCAATACTAATATTTTTCTGAGTACATTCTTCAAGGGATGTCATCCTGATATCCATTCCGCAAGGCCGGATAAGGTCAAAATTAGGCATATCCTCTTTTTTTATGTTAACGCTAAAGCCGTGGAAGGATACCCAGCCCCTTATCGCAATTCCGACGGAAGCTATCTTTTTTTGGTTAACCCAGACCCCTGTGGCTCCGGCCAACTGTTTTCCTTTTATTCCGTAATGGATAAGAAAATCAATGATCGATTCTTCGAGAAAGCGCAGGTAAAAATGGATATCCTTCTTCAGGCGCGCTAAATTCAATATCGGGTAAACCGTTAATTGGCCGGGCCCGTGGTAAGTGACATCTCCGCCCCGCTCGGATGTAAATTTAGAGATTTTTTTCGAAAGCAATATCTCCTGGCTGACAAGTATATTTGCGGAATTAGCGCTCCTTCCGCAGGTAATTACCGGATAGTGGCTGCAAAAAAATATCTTCTCTCCGGCGCCTCTTTTTACCATCAGAAGAGCGTCTTTCTGGACTTTTAATGAATCGGCATAATCAACGGTTCCCAGGTCAACAATTTCCGGAAGCATCTTATTGTTTTTTTACTTCCTTGATAGATTCCGACAAGGTCGGATGGGCGAAGATCGTGTTTTTGATGCTGCTCATGGTGAGATTATTGGCGATTGCAGCCGTAAGAACAGCGATTAATTCGCATGCTTTAGGCCCGATAATCGAAGCGCCGATAATGCGCCCGTTCTTATCATCGCATATAATTTTTATAAAGCCGCCGGTCTCATCAATTATCCTTGCCATACCGCTGGCCATAAAATCAAATCTATAAATATCTATGTTTAAGCCCTGGCCCCTGGCTGTTTCTTCGCTTAAGCCGACTGTAGCTATCTGCGGGTAAGTGAATATACAGCTCGGGATACCGGTAGCCACGGCTTTTTTGGGGGCTTGAGGATTAATCGAGTTATAAGCGGCGGTTTCGCCCTGATAAGCGGCGTAATGAGCGAGCATAATTTTTGAAGCGCAATCCCCGCAGGCATAGATATTTTTTATATTCGTGCGCAGGTATCCATCGGTTAGGATGCTTTCTTTCTCTGTCTTAATACCGATATTCTCAAGGCCGATTCCGGCGGTATTCGGCCGCCTTCCTATTGCCAGAAGAGTTAATTCGTTATTCTTAATATCAGAATCCGAAGCCTCTGCGCCGGTTTCTACCGTAATCCCGGATTTTTTAAATATGCCTTCTAATTTTTTCGCTACCTGAATGTCAATTCCGGGCAAGAGCTGTGGCATCTTCTCAATTATGGCGACCCTTGACCCTAAATAACTAAAAAGGGCGGCAAATTCGCAGCCGATGACCCCGCCTCCTATTACCAGTAATGATGAAGGGATTTTTGTTAAATTCAATAGTTCGTTACTGGAGATTATATTTTTTCCGTTAAACCTGATTAAGGGTAATTCCGCAGGCATTGCGCCGCTTGCGATAATCACCGCGTCTGTTTTTATTAATCTAGCTGGCGTTTTGATTTCGTTTGCGGAGATCAATTCAGCTTTAGCGGAAATTAAATCAATCCCCTTGAGCATAAAATCCATGCCTGAACGTAACTGCTGTATTACATCGGATTTTCTCTGTTGCGCCCTGGCAAAATCAAAACTCACCGTCGCTGCGTTGACACCGAATAGCGCCGAATTTTTTGACTGATTGAGGATTTCCGCGCTGTGGATCAGGCTTTTGGTGGGGATACACCCTGAATTAAGGCAGGTGCCGCCTATTTCGCGCTCTTCTATAAGGCAGGTTTTAAGGCCGAATTCTTTTGCCTTAATGGCGGCATTAAAACCAGCCCAACCGGCTCCGATAATTACCAGGTTATATTCCATAAGGCTTTAATATTTCAAAATTGCTGCGGATTTTTTCTGCAGAAGCGATAAAGGCCTGTTTGTCCTGAACGGAAAGTTTAAGCTCGACTATTTTTTCTATCCCTTCCCTGCCGATTCTGCACGGAACGCCGATACAGATATCTTTGAGTCCATATTCTCCGTTTAGGAATGCGGATACCCCGAGAATACGCTTCTCGTCTTTGACTACCGCCTTCACCAGGCCCAAGACTGCTGCCGAAGGCGCAAAAAAAGCGCTGCCGCTACCCAATAAAGATACGATTTCTGCGCCCCTGTTTACCGTACGAGAACAAAGTTCACTGATCTTCTCGGGATCAAGAAATTTATCCAGAGGGGCGTCTTTAATGGTGGTAAATCCGGGTAGCGGCAGCATTCCCTCACCGTGGCTTGCGATCACTGTTGTTTCTATGTCAGTGTTGGGAATTCTTAATTCGGCGCTGATTAGATTTGCGAATCTGGAGGCATCAAGGGTGACCCCCATCCCAAATATTTTTTTCGGATTGAATCCGGTAACCTTTAAGGCAAGATATGTCATCAGGTCTAAGGGGTTAGTGACTACGATAACAATCCCTTTAGGGCTTAATCTTTTTATATTCTGGCACACCTCATTGATTATCTGCGCGTTCCTGTTGATTAAATCTTCGCGGGTCATTCCAGGCTTGCGCGGCAGGCCGGCGGTAATAATAATTATATCGGATGAAGCACTTTTTTTAATATCGTCTGTACCGGTGATTTCATAATCCTGCTTTAGCAAAAAGCGGGCGTCCTGCATATCGGCTGTTTTTCCATCGGCAAGGCCTTTGACGACATCAAATAAAACGACCTCGCCCAATCTTTCCTGAGCGAGGCGCATCGCCGTAATGCTTCCGACGTTTCCGGCTCCGATTACAGAAATTTTCACCCCGTTACAAATCCTTCCTCCCCATTACGTATATTTGTAACGGGGTTCATTTTAATTTCAAAATGATAGCATCGGCCATTTCGCTGGTACCGACTGCCGTAGGGTCGTTGCGGTCAGGCTTAAAATCGTAGGTTACTGATTTGCCTTCAGCAACTACTGCTTTTACCGCATTTTCTAACCTTACCGCGGCTTGATGTTCTCCTATGTGCTCAAGCATCAAAACTCCTGAAAGTATCATTGCGGTAGGATTGACTTTATTCATGCCGGCGTATTTCGGCGCTGCCCCGTGCACGGCTTCAAAAACCGCTATCCCTTCTCCGATATTTGCTCCAGCTGCAATCCCTAAACCGCCGATCAGGCCTGCGCAAAGATCGGAAATAATATCGCCGTAAAGGTTCGGCAGTACCAATACATCGTAATCCTGAGGCTTCTGCACCAGCTGCATGCACATATTATCAACGATCGCTTCCTGAAATTCGATTTTTCCGTTGTATGATTGCGCGATTTCCCTTGCGCTTTTAAGAAAAAGCCCGTCGGTAAATTTCATAATATTGGCTTTATGAACAGCCGTAACTTTCCTGCGTTTATTCTTAAGCGCGTATTCAAAGGCAAATCTGACGATTCGCTCGGATGCTGATTTTGAGATCGGTTTTATGCTTAACCCGGAATCAGGCCGGATTTTTTTGCGGCTGAACTTCTCTATTTGTTTGATCAGGGTTTTTGCCTGTTCGCTTGCCTGCTCAAACTCTATGCCGGCATATAAATCTTCGCTGTTCTCGCGCACCACAACCAGATCAATATTGCTGTAACGGCTCCGTACCCCCTGGTATGATTTAGCCGGCCTAAGGCAGGCGTAAAGGTCTAGCTCCTGACGAATAGCCACATTGACCGAACGGAACCCCTCCCCTATAGGAGTGATAATCGGGCCTTTAAGCGCTACTTTATTCTTACGGATTGAATCCAAAGTTTTTTTGGGCAAAAGCTCGCCGGTTCTATCCAGAGAAAGCTGGCCGGCATATTGAAGGTCCCATGAGACCTTTACGCCGGTTGCCTCAATACACCTTTTTGCGGCGTCGGTTACTTCCGGCCCCATTCCGTCGCCCGGTATAATTGTTATTTTATGCGCCATTTTTAATCCCGAGTTATATTTTTAGTTCTCCGTGTTTTTTAAAATAATTAACGATTCCGCCCTCCTTAATAAGGTGCTGCATGAATTCAGGGAGCGGATTGGCTTTTATCTCTATCCCCTTTGTGATATTTCTTACCAAGCCTTTATTTAAGTCAATTTCCAGTTCATCGCTATCGCTGATTTTATCTGTGTCTGCCTCAACCAAAGGTAGGCCGATATTAAAGCCGTTCCGGTAAAATATACGGGCGAATTTTTTTGCTACCACAGCGTTTATTCCGGCTTCTTTGATTACTAAAGGCGCTTGTTCGCGGGACGAACCCATGCCGAAATTATTACCGGCTACAATCAGCGAATTTCCCGGATTTATTTTTTTCGGAAAATCCGGGTCGATATCTTCCATAATATGCCGGGAGAGCTCTTTCATGTCGGTGATGGAAAATTTATAGCGCCCGGAGATGATAAAATCGGTATTTATATCATCCCCCAGCTTGATCGATTTGCCTTTTATAATCATAATCTCTGGAATTCTTCTGCGTTCTTTGTCTTTGACATTGCCACATCCAGTGCGATATTGCCTTTCTGGAATAATTCCTTCAGGGACTTATCCATTGTTTTCATCCCGAATTGGCTGCCTGTCTGCATCAGTGTGGGGATTTGTTCGATTTCCTGCTCCCGGACCAAGTTGCGAATGCCGGGAGTTGCGACCATTATTTCTGTAGCAAGTACCCTGCCCTGCCCGGAAGCATGCGGAAGCAATAATTGAGAAATTACGCCCTGCAGGCAGTCCGCAAGCTGCAATTTAACCTGCTGCTGCTGGTAGGGAGGGAATACGTCGATGATTCTCTCTATTGTCTGCGGCGCATCGGGAGTATGCAGCGTTGCCAATACTAAGTGCCCGGTTTCTGCGGCAGTAAGCGTAGTAGAAATAGTTTCCAGGTCGCGCATTTCTCCTACAACGATGACATTAGGATCCTGCCGGAGGGCATGCCTTAACGATTCGGCAAAAGAATGCGTATCCGAATAAACCTCTCTTTGTTTAATTACACTCTTTTTATTGGAATAAATAAATTCTATCGGGTCTTCAATAGAGATAACCAGGCATTCCCTTTCGTTATTGATTAAGTCAATCATCGCAGCTAAGGTCGTGGTCTTGCCCATACCTGTGGGGCCGGTAACTAAAACCAGGCCGTTTGGCCTGCGCGCTAAGTCTTTTACAATCGGAGGAAGCCCTAATTCGTTCATTCCCGGTATGATCTTAGGTATTCTGCGGAAAGCCGCTTCCACTGATCCTCTCTGCGTGTGTACATTTACGCGGAACCTGTCCATTTCAGGAAGCGCCAGTGAAAAATCAAGCTCAAGGTCGCGCTCGAAAGTCTCCTTCTGCAGGTTGGTAAGCACGCTGTAAATCATTTTTTTAAGTTCCTGTTTATCCAGGACCTCAAGATCAGTCCTGATTAATTTTCCGTCAATACGCAAAATCGGCGGTTCTCTATCGGTTATATGCAGGTCAGAAGCTTTCTTTTCAATACACATAATAAGCAGGTCCCTGATCTCCATTATTTCCTCCCTTCAATTCCGCCGCGGGCGGAATTAGGTTAATTAAAGAAATTTACGGGGGTCGCTGATATACCCTTTTAAAGCTGAGGCAGCAACGGTTGCCGGTGATCCCAAATAAATAAAAGCATCTGGGTTGCCCATGCGCCCTTTGAAATTTCGGTTTGCAGTTGAAATCGCCACTTCTCCGTCGGCAAGCACGCCGCAGTGTGTGCCTACGCAGGGCCCGCATCCGGGGGCGACTATCACTGCGCCGCTGTTAATAAATGTATCGATTAATCCTGCCTGCATTGCCTGTTGAAAGATTTCGCGCGAAGCCGGAGCAATGATAAACTTAACCCCCTCGGCAATCTTCCTGCCTTTCAGTATCTTTGCAGCCTCTTTTAGATCGCTGAGCCTTCCATTAGTGCACGTGCCCAGAAAAGCCTCGTTTATTTTAACCTTATTCAATTCTTCGGCCGCTATAGCGCTGTCTACGCTGTGAGGCCGGGAAACTTGCGGCTTCAGTTTTGAAATATCGAATTCCATAATATCGGCATAAGAGGCGCCTTTATCGGCTGAAACCGTCTTTATTTCCCTTATTGGCTTGCGCGCATCAAGCCAGGAAATTGTCTTTTTATCCTGCGGCATAAACCCGGCCTTTGCACCCATCTCAACTACCATATTGCAGATGGTAAACCTGCCGTCCATATCTAGGGCATCAATTACCGGGCCGCAAAATTCCACCGCTTGATATGTTGCTCCGTCAGCGCCAAGCCGGGTGATAATAAAAAGAATTATATCCTTTGCGCTTACGCCTTTTGGCAAGCTGCCCTTTACTGCTATTTTAACCGTTTCCGGGACTTTTAGCCAGTTTTTTCCTGCGGCTAAGGCGATTGCCAGATCTGTTGAGCCGACTCCGGTTGAGAAAGCCCCTAAGGCGCCATATGTACAGGTATGCGAATCTGCGCCTAAAACAAGGTCTCCGGGAAGAATCTCCCCTGATTCCGGTATAACCTGATGGCATACTCCGCAGCCGATATCAAATAAGCGGTTTTTATATTTGCTGCTGAATTCGCGCATCTTTTTGTGCACTGACGAAACGCCGCGGCTCGGAGATGGGGCGCTGTGATCGATTACCATACAGAACTTAGTCTGAAGATTATTTACCCCCAGTTCCTTTATTCTATCGATTATAATCGCGGATGTCCCGTCCTGGCCAAAAGTAAAATCTATATTACAGAGGGCGAAATCTCCCGCTTTCAGGTTCCTGGAGGAGTGGTTACTCAGTATCTTTTCCGCTATTGTTTTAGCCATTGTTCGATACGATCCATGCCTTTTTTTATCTGGCTTAAAGACGTAGCAAAGCTGATCCGGATATAGCCGTCTTTGCCAAAAGGCCCGCCGGGGATTAGCGCTACCTTGGCTTCTTCAAGGAGCCTCGTAGCAAAGGTAAGCGAATCCGTTTTGTATCCGGATATGTCGCAGAAGAAATAGAACGCCCCTTGCGGAGCGGCAAAAGAAATTTTTTTAATTTTCTTTAGGCGCGAAACCAGGTAATCGCGCCTTTTCTGGAATTCCGAGCAAATCGCTTTAGAGAAATCTTCGGGGGCGTTTAAAGCGGCAAGCGCAGCTTTCTGGCTTATAGAAGCAGGATTTGAAGTGGTGTGGTCCTGTAATTTTGACATACAGTCGATTAAGTCCTGCGGGCCTGCCGCATAACCTATCCTCCAGCCGGTCATGGCGTGGCTCTTGGACAATCCGTTTATCGTTATGGTTAAATCGTAAATTTCTTTGCTCAGGGAAGCGATAGATATATGTTGCGCGTTATCGTAAATCAGTTTTTCGTATATCTCGTCGCTGATGATAAAGACTTTTTTTGCCGCGCAGATCTTTCCGATTGCTTCAAGTTCCTGGCGGGAATATACGCATCCCGTTGGGTTAGAGGGGCTGTTTATTATCAAGGCCTTGGTTTTAGGAGTAATGTGTTTTTCCAAGTCCTTAACGCTGATTTTAGAATTGTTCTGGAAGGTGGTTTCGATAAAACGCGGTTTAGCTTCGCAAAGGCGCGCCATTTCCGGGTAACTTACCCAGTAGGGCGAAGGGATAAGTATTTCATCGACGGGGTCTAAAAGCACCATCAGGGAGTTGAAGATACTGTGTTTTGCGCCGCAGGAAACTACTATTTGCGAGGGGTTATAATTGAGGGAATTGTCTTTTTTGAGCTTACGGCAGACAGCTTCTTTTAATTCCGGAATGCCTGTTGAGGGAGTGTATTTTGTAAATCCCGACTTTATCGCTTCTATAGCGGCATCCTTGATGAAATCCGGCGTGTCAAAATCGGGCTCGCCGGCCGCAAAATTTACTACATCAACACCCTGGCTTTTTAATTTCTTCGCTTTTGAGGTTATTGCCAGGGTCGATGAAGGATTTATCTTCTTTATGCGTTCGGCCAGCCGTGTATTTATACGCATAATTCCTCTTCTGTATAATTAAAGCGAATCGCGCTCTTTTTTGAATATCTTCCTGATTCCTCCGAGAAATTTCTTTTTCGGCTGTTTTTCTGCTTGAGGCCTTTCTTTCTCCGCTGTTTCGGTCTTAATCTTCTTTTCTTCAGCTTGAGGCTTCTCTCCCTGCTCAACTTCTTTAGTTGCAGGTTTTTCTTTTTTAACTTTCTTGATTTCTTTTTTCTTTATTTCTGTAAGCTCAAACAGCACCGTTTCGGCGTTATCCCCGCGCCTTTTCTCCAGAAAAATTACCCTGGTGTATCCGCCATGGCGGTTAATAAAGCGTTTACCGATATCATTAAAGAGTAGATTCACCAGGTTGTGGTCTTGGAGGATATCGTAAGCGCGCCTTTTTGCGCTTAAGCTTTCCTGCTTTGCCATGCTGATAAGCTTTTCGATAAAAGGCTGGGCCGCCTTTGCCTTGGTTTTAGTTGTCTTTATTGACTGCTTGAGAAGCAGGTTTCTCGCCATGCTTCTAAGCGTAGCTTTCCGCCAGCTGGTAAACCTGTTTAACCGGTATTTACTCTTAGAATGTCTCATCTTTATGCTTTTTTGAGCTTCTTGGGGTCAATCTGCATGCCTAAAGTCAGCCCCATTGCCGCAAGCAGCTCTTTGATTTCTGTCAGTGATTTTTTCCCGAAGTTCTTAAACGACAGCATTTCGTCTTCAGATCTTCTGACCAGCTCGCTTATATTCTTTATGTTGGCTTCGCGCAGGCAATTTGAACTTCTCACTGAAAGTTCCAGCTCGGAAATCGGAAGCCGCAGTTTTTCATAAAGCGCTACCTCTTCTTTTGTCATTTCGATATCTTCTTCTTCCGCCTCTTCCGGAAGTTGGCCGAAATTGACGAATATATCTAGATGCCGCTGCAGAATATTAGAGGCATAAAGCAGGGCGTCTTTCGGTGAAATTGCCCCGTTAGTAGTTACCTCCAGGATCAGCTTATCGTAATCGGTCTTTTGGCCTACGCGGGTATATTCCACGGAGAAATTTACCCTCTTTACCGGCGTAAAGACAGCATCCACGGAAATTGCCCCGATTTCGGAATCTTCCTTTTTTTCGGTTTCAGCCGGAAGATATCCCCTGCCCTTGGAAACTTCAAGCTCAACGTTGAATTTTATGTCTTTTGTCAGGGTGGCGATATGCAGGTCAGGATTGATGATTTCTACGGTCTCATCTGTCTCGATATCCTTTGCTTTTATCTCGCCCTTTTTGGAGGCTTTGATATAGAGTGTTTTGGGGATTTTTGAGTGAGAATTGATTACCAGGCTCTTGATATTCAGGATAATCTCGGTAACATCTTCCAGCACCCCCGGTATAGTTGTAAACTCATGCTGAATTCCCTGAAATTTTACCGCAGTTACAGCGCTCCCCTCTATGGAAGAAAGCAGCACTCTTCTTAAAGCATTACCTAGGGTGACTCCGTAGCCTCTTTCAAAAGGAGCTGCAATAAACTTTCCGTATGTTTCGGTATAGGTAGACTCATCGCATTCCAGGCGTTTTGGTAACTGAAAATCTCTCCACTTTATACCCATCTATTTCCTCCTCAAATGAGCAGATAACTTACGGAGCGAGCGGATACGAGCGACGTAAGTTATAGCTGCCTTGTTTTACTTGTTTCCAGCGTCTGCGAATTTGACCCCGCACCCAAAACACAATAATAAGCCAGCTTTATTCCTTATCTGGGTGCGGGGTAAGTTCGCACTTATAAGTTATGTCGCTGCGTCATTATAACAGGTCCATAACTTATGTGCTCACTTACTTGGAATATAACTCTACGATCAGCTGTTCCTGGATCGTCTGCTGGATATCCTCTTTCTCCGGAAGCCTGATAATTTTAGCCTTTAATTCTGCGGGGACAAACTCAATCCACGCAGGGACAGTCCTATCTTTTGAAATCTCCAGGTTTTCGCTGATCTTTTTTGCGGATTTCTCTTTGGTTTTAATTTCGATGATGTCGTCCTTTGAAACAAAAAAGGAAGGTATATTCACGCGCCTGGAATTAACATGAACAAAATTATGCCTAACCAGCTGCCTTGCCTGTGCGCGGGAAATAGCGACGCCCATCCTGAAGATTACGTTATCCAGCCTTCTTTCCAGGTACTGTAAGAGGACTTTTCCGGTTACGCCTTTTTTCTTGGAAGCCATCTCGAAGTATTTACGGAACTGTTTCTCAAAAACACCGTACATCCTTTTTACTTTCTGCTTCTCCCGCAACTGCACGCCATAATTCGATAATTTTGTCTTAATGGTGCCGTGTTGCCCCGGGGCATATGCCCTTTTGGTTATAGGGCATTTTTCGGTGAAGCATTTGGTGCCCTTGAGGAAAAGTTTTTCAGTCTCTCTACGGCAAAGCCTGCAAACCGCGTCTGTGTATCTACCCATTTAGCGTTATACTCTCCTTTTCTTTTTAGGGCGGCAACCGTTATGCGGAATCGGAGTTACGTCCTTGATGGTCGTAATCACAAGGCCGGAAGCCTGTAAAGCCCTGATTGCCGATTCTCTGCCGAATCCCGGGCCTTTGACATAAACCTCGACTTCTTTCAATCCGATATCTTTGGCCTTTCTTGCTGCGTCAGTTGCGGCTACCTGTGCCGCAAACGGAGTAGACCTTTTCGATCCGCTGTAACCGACGCACCCGGGGGCAGACCAGACCAGCGCATTACCCTGTTTATCGGTAATAGTGATAATAGTATTATTAAAACTTGCCTGAATATGGGCGATTCCGCTTGTTACGCCCTTTGCTATTTTCTTTTTTTTGGCTTTTTCTTTGGTTGCCATGGTTGATAAAAACCCTCCTTATTTTATTTCGCCGCCGGTTTTGCTGCCGCCGGTGCCGCTTTTTTAGTCTCTTCTTTCTTGATAATTATGGCACCGCTTCTGCGTGGGCCTTTACGCGTACGCGCATTCGTACGGGTGCGCTGGCCTCTTACCGGCAGCCCCTTCTTATGGCGCATTCCTCTCCAGGAGCCGATTTCCATCAGGCGTTTTATATTCTGGGATATATCCCTGCGCAGGTCGCCTTCCAGGCGGTAATTGCCTTTTTGTATGGTATTAGTAATGCGGGAAATTTCATCCTCGCTTAGATCCTTTGCGCGCTTGGCAGGGTCTATACCGGATTCTTTGAGGATTTTAGCCGACACTACCTTGCCTACCCCGTATAAATATAGTAAAGCCGTATCAATCCTTTTTTCCTTAGGAACGTCCACACCCAGTATCCTTGGCATTATCTCTCCTTAACCTTAACCTCGGCCTTTAATCTACCCTTGCCTCTGTTTATGTTTGGGGTTTGTGCAAATAACCCTGACTATGCCTCTGCGCTTAATTATCTTGCACCTGTCACAAATTTTTTTTACCGAAGATTTTACTTTCACCCCGTTACAAATCCTTTCTCCCCGCTACCATGATTTGTAACGGGGTTCATCTTATTTCGCCCTGAAAGTGATCCTCCCTCTGCTTAAATCATAGGGCGATAATTCAAGTTTTACCTTATCGCCGGGAAGTATCCTGATAAAATTCATGCGCATTTTTCCCGACACATGCGCAAGCACTATGTGCCCGTTTTCAAGCTCTACCCTAAACATCGCATTCGGCAGGGCCTCTAATACCTTTCCTTCTGTTTCGATAAGTTCTTCCTTTGCCATACCCACCTTATGGTTACCGCGTAAATATAACCGGCCCCTTATTCGTGACGGCTATAGTATGTTCAAAGTGCGCCGAAGGAAGCCTGTCCTTAGTTACCGCGGTCCATCCGTCTTCGGTGATTTCCGATTCCCAGCCGCCCATATTTACCATCGGCTCGATCGCCAAAACCATGCCATGTTTTAAAACCGGGCCTTCTCCGGGGCGCCCGAAATTGGGGATTTCCGGCTCTTCGTGAAGATTACGCCCTATCCCGTGGCCGACAAACTGCCTGACAACGGAAAATCCGTTCTTTTCCACAACTTTCTGGATCGTATACGAAATGTCAGAGAGCCGGTTATTTACCCGCGCCTGCTTGATGCCAGCCAACAGGGCGTTTCTGGTTACCGAAATCAGTTTCCTTGTTTTTTTACCCACCTTGCCTACCGGCAGCGTAACCGCGGCATCGCTTAAAAAACCCCGGTAGTTTATACCCATATCTAGGCTTACGATGTCACCGTCTTTAAGCCTGCGCTGGCTCGGAATCCCGTGGACGATTTCTTCATTAACCGAAGTGCAGATCGCAGCCGGGTATCCGCGATAGCCTTTAAATGCCGGCTTAACAGACGCTTCCTCAGCTAACTGCTGGGCAAAATTGTCAATTTCCGAGGTGCTTACTCCAGGGCTTACAAAAGCTTCTAACTTTTTAAGCATCCTCGCCAGGATAATCCCTCCCTGGCGCATAGTCTTAAGTTCTTCCTCAGACTTTAAGGGAATCATTTATCTGCTCTACCAGCTTAACCATCTCTTTCAGCACGACTTCCGCTTCTCCGTCGGCAACCACGGGTTTAAGCAGGTTTTTCTGCCGGTAGTAGTCAATCAAAGAAGAAACTTCTTTGCGGTATACCTCAAGGCGTGTTCTTATCGTCGCTTCATTGTCATCAGAACGCTGGTAAAGCTTTCCAAGGCAATAGTCGCAGGCCATGTCTTTCTTAGGCGGCATATTCTTAATATGAAAATTCGCGCCGCACTTCTTACAGACCAGCCTGCCGGTAAGCCGCTGGATGATCACCGGTTCGCTTGTATCTAAGTCCATCACCAGGTTTACGCTAGTGCCGATTTTCCCCAGTATCCTGTCTAATGATCTGGCCTGTGAAGTATTCCTCGGGTATCCGTCAAGAATAAAACCCTTTTTTATATCCGGCTGAAGCAGCCTCTGTTCAACTATCCGTGTTACCAGTTCATCCGGGACGAGAGTTCCCTTTTCCATATAATTTTTTGCTTCTCTCCCGAGCTCGGTTTGCCCGGCAACATTCTGCCGCAGCAAGTCACCGGTAGAGACGTGCGGGATATTCAATTTCTGAGCTAATCCCTTAGCCTGCGTCCCCTTTCCTGCCCCCGGAGGGCCCAGCAGTATAATATTCATTTTTATCTGCGCCCCTTTATCCTGCCGGCTTTAATGAACCCTTCGTAGTGATGCATCAAAAGGTGTGATTCGATCTGCTTTATAGTATCCAGCATCACTCCTACCACGATCAGGATGCCGGTGCCGCCGAAAAATGACGCTACCAGATAGGGAATCTTTAGCCAGGCCATGATAAAGTCGGGAAAAATGGCGATAAATGCGATGAATAACGATCCGAAGAGCGTAATCCTGGTCATAACAAAGTCAAGGTATTCGGCGGTAGAATTTCCCGGCCTGATTCCCGGAATAAATCCCCCGTATTTCTTCATGTTTTCCGCAAGGTCATTCGGGTTGAATACTATCGCGGTATAGAAATAACAGAAGAATATTATCAAAAGAGCATAGACTATCGTGTAAAGCAGGTGCCCTCTTACCAGATTCTGCGCCCAGCTTTGAAATGCGGGGTTAGGTATAAATGAAGCCAAAGTTGCCGGAAAAAGTATGATTGATTGGGCGAAGATTATCGCGATAACCCCTGCGGTATCGACTTTTAAGGGAATATAAGTTGACTGTCCGCCGTAGATTTTGCGCCCGACGATCCTTCTGGCATATTGCACCGGTATTTTCCTTTGCCCCTGCGTCACCCAGATTACGGCAAAGACTACCCCTGCAAGCAGCGCGGCCATGATTAGAAGCGTCACCGGTTGAATCTGCCTGCGGGCGGGAGAAAACGGAGAAATCAGCACGAAAAGCTGATGAACCGCCGTGGGAATCCTTGAAATGATACCGGCAGTGATTACCAGTGAAATGCCGTTACCGATGCCTCTCTCCTGAATCTGCTCGCCCAACCACATGATAAAGATGGTGCCGGCAGTAAGGGTAAAAACCGTTAAAACCCTGAATCCCCATCCGGGATGGATAACGATTTTTAATCCTTCAAAGCGCGCCGGGTTCTCAAGCCAAAGAGCGATAAAAAAAGACTGGATGATTGCTAGGACAACCGTTCCGTATCTGGTAAATTGATTTATCTTCTCGTATCCGGCCTTGCCTTCTTTGGCCAGCTTTTCCAAAGCCGGGATCACCGCAGTCAACAGCTGCAGGATGATCGAAGACGATATATAAGGCATAATCCCTAAGGCGAATATGGTTAATCTCTCCATAGCGCCGCCGGAAAACATATTGATGATGCCGAAAAGCGCGCCCCCTTGTGTTTTTGCAATACGGGTAAAAAATTCGGCAAGGGATGCACCGTCGATGCCGGGGGTCGGGACATAACAACCTATCCTATATACTACAAGCAACGCTCCGGTAATCAGCAATCTCCGCTTTAAATCCGGTATTTTGAATGAATTAGCGATAGCGCTGAACATTATTTTTTATTTTCGGTTAAGGTTATAATCTCTGCTTTGCCGCCGGCCTGAAGAATTTTATCTGAAGCGCTCTTGGAAAAAGCGTGCGCGTGCACCGTAAGCGCAGACTTAACCTCTCCGTCTCCGAGTATTTTCACCAGGCACCGCACATCTTTTATTAAGCCTTTTTTCTTCAGTAAATCCAGGGTCAGGTCCTGTTCTTTTATTTTGTTTAAATCACGCAGGTTTACCACCTGGTATTCTTTCTTAAACGGGCTGTGAAACCCTCTTTTTGGGATACGGCGGATTAAAGGGCTTTGTCCGCCTTCAAATCCAAGATAGAAATCCCTGCCTGACCTTGAAGTCTGCCCTTTGCTGCCCCGGGTAGAAGTCTTTCCGTGGCCTGAGCTGGAACCCCTACCTAATAATTTCCTGGACTTGTGGCTTCCCTTCGCCGGTTTTAATAAATGTAAGCCTACCGTAGGCTCAAATTTTTCTCTTTTTATGCTACGGCGCGCCGCCTTCTTCGGGGTAACCGGTTTTGCCTTAGCTTGCGTTCCGGGTTTTTTCTGGGTTTTGCTTGATTTCATATTCTTTTAAGCCTTTAAGTTTTTTAAACCTTGCACAGTAGCTTTGATGACATTAACCGGATTATTCGATTTCAAACATTTAGTCAGAATATCCCTGATGCCGGCTGCTTCGCAAACTGCCCGTACCGGGCCGGCGGCAATTACCCCGGTTCCCTCGGAAGCCGGCTTAAGCAGGACCTTTGCCGCGCCGTATTCTCCGATAATCTCATGCGGGATAGTAGCCCCTTCCATCGGCACAGGGGTAAGGCTTTTCTTTGCTTTTGCCAGCGATTTACGGATCGCATCGGCTACTTCATTTGCTTTTTCCTGGGCAAACCCGATGCGACCTTTTGTGTCTCCGACTACAACCAGGGCGCTGAAATGCAGTTTTTTGCCGCCCTTGGTGACTTTTGTAACGCGGTTAATCGAGATTACTTTCTCTATGAGTTCTGACGGTTGTTTCTCAAATTTTATCTCTCGCATTATTTTTTTTCTCCCTAGAATTCTACCCCTTCTTTACGCAGCGTTTCGGCGAAGGCCTTGATCCTGCCGTGATAAGCTAATCCGGCGCGGTCAAAAACTATCCGGGAAATCCCTTTTTCTTTCATCTTCTTGGCGAAAAGCACCCCGAAAGCTTGCGCTGCCTTCAGGTTTCCGGCGTTGGGTATCTGCGGACGGTTTTCTTTACTGAAAGTACCCATTGAAAACAGCGTCTTATTGTTATCGTCATCCACGATCTGAGCGCTGAAATTCCTGATGCTTCTGTTTATCACCAGCCTTGGCTTCTGTGCCCTGCCGATGATTTTCATCCTGATGCGCGTATGCCTTTTTTTACGAAGCAGTTCTTTTTTATTCATGGTTATTTAGCCCCGGTTTGCGCGGCTTTTCCGATCTTCTTCTTGATGTATTCCCCGGCAAAACGGATTCCTTTTCCTTTATAAGGTTCAGGCGGCCTGATTGCGCGCAACTCGGAAGCGACTTCACCCACCAGTTGCTTATCAATGCCCCTGATGACGATCTGCGTTTGTTTAGGGGTCTCCGCCTTTATCCCCGCAGGCACGGCAAATACCACCGGATGCGAGTAGCCTACGTTCAATACGAGGTTTTCTCCCTGCAACTGGGCTTTGTATCCGACGCCCGCAATTTCCAGTTCCTTTACGTAGCCTTGTGTTACCCCCTTGATCATATTTACTATCAGAGAGCGGAAAAGACCGTGTAAAGATTTATCGCTCTTGATGTCGGTAGCGCGGGTAAGAGTTATCTGGTTATCTTTGATTTCGGCTTTAATCCTCGGGGATATGGAAAGGGTAAGTTTTCCCTTAGGCCCCTCGATTGAAACCTGCCTCTCCTTGATTTCCGCCTTTACATCTTTGGGGACGATTATGGGTTTTTTACCTATGCGAGACATTTA
>CAYNRN010000012.1:0-4200 GCA_964399915.1 uncultured Planctomycetales bacterium | reverse complement strand
ACCAAACATAAGCAATGATTTCACCGCCAAGCCCCTGCTGCCGCGCGGTTTCATCGGTGATTATACCTTTTGAAGTAGAAATAATCGCAATCCCTCTGCCCCTAAGCACCCTGGGCAGCTGTTTTCTGGAAGCGTATATCCGCAAGCCCGGCTTTGAAATCTTCTTCAGGTTGCGTATTGCCGGTTTTCCCGAAGCGTACTTCAGGTAAATCCGCAATAAACCCTGCTTCTTGTCCTCTATGTGCTTATAGTTTTCTATATAACCTTCTTTTTTCAGGATTTCCATAATCGATTTTGCGGTTTTCGAAGACGGCACATCCAGGTTATCTTTCTTTACCATGATGGCGTTACGCATCATCGTAAAAATATCGGCGATCAAATCAGTCCTTGACATTGCTTACCTCTTTCCTTACCAGCTGGCTTTCTTAACGCCCGGCAGCATTCCCTGCCAGGCGAGTTCTCGGAAGCAGATACGGCACAAGCGGAACCTGCGCAGATATCCTCCTGACCTGCCGCAAAGAGTACAGCGGTTATAATTACGGGCTGAGAACTTCGATTTTCTTTTCCATCTTGCTATTTGTGAGTTTTTCGCCATTTCATCTCTTCTTTTTTAAGATTTTTCGGCTACAGCAAAGGGCATGCCAAAAAGTTTTAAAAGCTCTTTTGACTGTTCCTTTGACTTAGCCCCCTTAATCACAATAGTTATGTCCATTCCCTGGCTGCGCGTCAATTTATCGTAATCTATTTCCGGGAAAATGCTCTGTTCTGAGATGCCGAAAGTAAAGTTGCCGCAATTATCAAAAGAATCGCTGTTTATGCCGCGGAAATCACGGATCCTGGGAAGCGCGATATTTACCATTCTGTCTAAAAATTCAAACATAACCGCTTTCCTTAAGGTGACTTTACAGGCTACCGGAACACCTTTACGGATCTTAAAATTGGAAATCGCCTTCTTTGCCCTGCGCATTACCGGACGCTGCCCGGTAATCAAGGCAAGCTCATCCATGGACTTTTCAAGCAGCTTAATATCGGTAAGCGCTTCTCCGACGCCCATATTGATGACGATCTTGTCAATGCGCGGGACAGCCATATTGTTCTTCATGCCGAACTTGTTCATCATCTCAGGCACGATCTCTTTTCTGTATTTTTCAAGCAACCGGGGAGTCATCTTCAAAGCACCTCTTTGCATGATTTACAAAACCTTACTTTACTGCCGTCATTCATCACCTTAAAACCGATTCTTGCAGGCTTAGAACAGCCTTTACATACCAGCATCAGGTTTGCGATGCTCACCGGGGATTCGATACTGACAATACCACCCTGCTGGTCCTGCCGCGTCTGGCGCTTGTTTTTCTTCAGCATATTTATGCCTTCTACCAGCGCCCTGCCTTCTGCGGAAAAGATCTTCAGGACGCGGCCTTTTTTACCGGCATCTTTACCTTTGATTACCTCTACCGTATCTTCTTTTTTAATCTTGAGCATCTTTCCTTTGACTTATCGGACTAAATGACTTCCGGGGCCAGCGATATTATCTTGGTAAAATTCATATCCCTGAGCTCGCGGGCAACCGGGCCGAATACGCGAGTGCCGCGCGGGTTATTCTGGTCATCGATAAAAACTATAGCATTGCGGTCAAAACGTAATATTGAACCGTCCGGACGCTTTATCCCCGCCTTAGTCCTGACAACTACTGCTTTTGCGACTTCACCCTTTTTAACAGTTGCCTCGGGATAAGATTCTTTGACGTTGACGTTTATCACGTCCCCTATCTTGGCGAAACTGCAGTTCTTCTTTCCGAGCACCGCTATGCAGGCTGCCCGCTTTGCCCCGGTATTATCGGCAATATCCAGAATCGTTCTTAACTGAATCATATTAATCTTCCTTTATGGCGATTTCCGAGATTGGCGCCTGTTTAATAATCTGCGCTATCATGAAACGCTTGTCTTTTGATATCGGCCGGGTCTCCACGATCTTGACATAATCCCCCAGCCGGGAGGCGTTCTTCTCGTCATGCGCTTTATATTTATTGTGCTTCTTTATCATCTTTAAATACTTAGGGTGTTTAGCCGAACGCGTTACCGCCACGATTCGGGTCTTAAGCATCTTATCGCTGATTACTACGCCGGTGAATTCTTTTCTTTTATTCATCTTTTTTATCTTTCTTGGCGTTAAGTACGGTATGAATTCGTGCGATATCCCGCTTAACCTTAGAGAACATGTGCGGTTTATCTACTCTGCCCGAGTAGCGCTGCAGGTTCAGTTTAAAAAGTGCCTCTTTCATGGTCTTTTCTTTTTGGATAAGTTCTTCGCGCGATAAAGCGGTTAATTCTTCTATCTTCACTTTTGACTCCCTGATCTTACCTGCGTGCCCTGGTTACGAATTTAGTCTGAAACGGCAGTTTATACGCGCAGAGCCTAAAGCATCGCCGCGCGTACTCTTCGGGGATGCCGCCCAACTCAAAAAGGATTTTGCCGCGCTTGACTATGGCAACCCAATGATCAAGATCGCCTTTACCCTTTCCCATGCGGACTTCCGCCGGTTTCTTGGTAATCGAGTGGTCCGGGAATGTCCTGATCCAGAGCTTGCCGCCTTTATGCAGCTGGCGGGCAAGGATCACGCGCACTGCTTCTATCTGGGTATTCTTAAGCCATCCGTTCTCAAGCGACTTAAGCCCGAATTCTCCGAATGCCAGCTCGGCGCCTTTTGTCGCGATACCTCTCCTTGAGCCTCTCTGCAGCTTCCTGTATTTGACCCGCTTGGGCATCAATGCCATGATTAGCCTCTATTTCTGGAATCTTGTTTCTTCCTTACTTGTGATTTCGCTTTTTATCACCGTAGGCTTGCCCAGAATATCGCCCTTATAAATCCAGACCTTAACACCGATTAATCCGTAAGTGGTAAGGCTTTCGGCAAAACCGTAGTCAATATCCGCTCTTAAAGTAGACAGCGGAATTTTTCCCTGTTTATATGTCTCTACGCGGGACATCTCCGCTCCTCCAAGCCTTCCTGAACATTTAACCTTAACCCCTTTTGCCCCTGCGTTCATACTTTGCTCAATTGACCTTTTAATCGCCCTGCGGAAAGCAATTCTTTTTTCAATCTGTAATGCAACGTTCTCGGCTACCAGCTGTGCATCTAACCCCGGATTCTTTACTTCCGCGATATCTATGGAAACCTCGGTCTTCAACATACTGTTTAGGTCTTCGCGCAGCCGTTCTATGTCTGAACCGTGACGGCCGATAATCAAACCCGGCCGGCCGCTGGCTATCCTCACCCTTATACGGTTTGCCAGGCGCTCTATGATTATATTTGAAATTGCCGCCTGCTTGAACTTATCCTTAATAAACTTTCTGATGCGATGGTCCTGCGCAATATAAGTGGCGTAATCTTTGCTTGCGGCAAACCACCGGCTGTTCCAAGTCCGAGTAAAGCCGATCCTCTGTATAAGTGGCGGAACCTTATGGCCCATCTTTCCTCGCTTTTCTTGTTTCGTTTTTCTTCAGCTCAAGTTCGATCCTGATATGAGACGTTCTCTTTTTTATCGAAGCTGCCCTTCCGAAAGCAGCCGCTTTAAATCTTTTCCAGACCGGTCCGTTATTACAGGTTATTTTAGAAACATATAGCTGTTCAGGCCCGATTCCCTTTACCTTGGCATTTGCTACCGCCTGCCTGAGAATCTTTATCAGGTATTCCTTGGGCCTTTTATTGCAATTTAAAAGGATGGCTTCGGCTGCGCCGATTTCTTTATTCCTGATTAAATCGGCTACCAGCCTCACCTTTGTAGGTACAAGCCTCAAAAATTTTGCTTCTGCTTTTGCGATCATTATGTCTTATCCGGTGCTTTTTTCGCCTTTACGCCGCCGTGCTTTCTGAAGATCCTTGAGGGGGCAAATTCGCCGAGCTTATGGCCGACCATGTTTTCCGTGATAAAAACCGGCACGTGCTTATGCCCGTCATAAACCGCGAAGGAAAAACCCACGAAATCAGGCGTTACCGTTGAACGCCGCGACCAGGTTTTAATTGCCTGCCGCGAACCTGCCCTGCGGGCCCGATCTATCTTTTTGAGCAATTTTTCTTCTACAAACGGCCCCTTCTTAAGCGAACGCGGCATATTTATTTCCTTCTCTTGATGATAAACTTATTGGAATATTTATTAGGTTTCCTGGTTTTGTATCCTTTTGCCGGCATGCCCCATTTAC